>NZ_CBAYMC010000001.1:0-75155 GCF_964826245.1 Armatimonas sp.
TTGCCCCACCCCTGTGCTTCAAGAGTTAAGCGGACATCTTCCTGGAGACGCTGAAAAGCACTGAGGCGTAAGAGAGGGCTAAAGTCATCCGTGAGCTGTGTGATGCGCCGCATCGCCGCAGGAATTTGTTTATTGAACTCGTCAAGCCTTCGCCCTCTCTGGCCACTAGCTGTACGCAGTGCCTCACGCAACACGGTTTTAGGATCGGCCAGATTTTCGAGCTGTGCAAGCGTTGGTAGATTTAATGCCGCTCGACTATTTCGGTTTCCTGCTGCCTGTCGTAAAACGCCTATATCAAAGAGAAGCCAAGCTTCCATCATGCGTACAGGGACAACATAAATACTAGGCACTTCGACTTTTGCATCTGTGAGAGCAACCTGAATTTCTTCGTAGCGCCGAATGGGTTCTTCGCGGTCGGAGTCGCGATGAATAAAAAGTAAATCACAAGGAGCATCTTCCATAGCATTACTAATTTTCTCTGCTAAGCCTTGCCCTCTACGATAGGCAAACTCCCCTGTAAAAATGTGCTTCGTGTGCCTTTGAATAGTCCAGTCAAGAATTGGCAGTAGTGCCGCATCCGTTGAGCCTTCCGTTAAAAAGGTGTAGCGTAGCATCATCCTAGAGTAGGGCTCCAAACAAGTTGCCCGACAGCATTGGGTTCTAAATAGGCTTGTTCTAAGGGGCGCAGATACCGCATTAACTTCCCTTTACTAATACTAGGGGTTTGTGGTTCGGCACTTGCTCGCCAGGTTCCTTCAATACAAGAGAGACTTAGATGCTGGTAGCGCTGTCCTTCTTGCTGGCTTGAGATTAGCTCAGCAGCGAGAAGGCAATCGCTGGGAACTAGTCCAACTACTGTAGGAGAATGAGTATTAATAATCACTTGACGTAGCGGATTGTGTTCATCAATGGGACGCGAAGTGTCCACAGCAATAGCCCGCAGCAAGTTTAGCATAGCCTCGATTCGTTCAGGATGAATACCATTCTCAGGCTCTTCCAAGCAAAGTACACCATGAAACTCAGGATCAGCCTCTAAAACGGCTAGGGCTAAAAAACGCAAAGTTCCATCCGAGAGTGCACGCGCCGAGTGCTGTGTGCCATCAGCGCCTGCTGCCCACAGAGTGAGAATATCTCGCTTGTCGTCGCGCTCGATTCCTACCTCACGAATCTCACGTACAAGCTCGCTCACTCGCAGAGCAATACGATCATACACGGAAGTCTCATCACGCTCTCCTTCAGGCGTACGATAGCTCTGTGCAAGCCGATAGAGAGTCGCCGCGAGATGCTCACCACTTGGCGTCAAATGCCCAGGTGTATTGATCTCATCTACTTCACGCAAAGCTGTAGGCTCTAACTGCAAAAGGGACCAAGAAGACATCTCATTTCTAGCAAGAACTGCCGTTCTGTACTCCGCAGCATTTGCCAGATGAATCAGAGTTCGGGGCAACGTTCGCGCAGGACGAGGCGTTGGACGACCACCACCAATACCGCCGCGATCTTGATGAAGACGGATCTCAATTTCCCCGTTTGCATTCTCAAGTGTAGAAATCAAGGGATCAGTACGTCGACCATTAATTACCGAATCACGCCAGCTTTTTGAAGGCTTAAAGGGCAAATTTACTCTAGCATCACTTTTATTGATATGAACTAAAGACTCGTACTTCACCTCAAGGCTACTGTCTATTTCGCGGTAACCCAGCTCTAACGTGTAACGCAAAAAAGTCATGCTGGCAACGGCACGCTGTCCCAAATCATCGTCTCCCTCTTTAGGGACGATCATTTCTGCCTCAAAGTACATTGTTTGTGCATATTGGTTTCCGAATCGATGGAAGAGCGAGCGTGCATCTGGCCTTCGATTGTCTCGTACAGACTTAGCAGCCCCAAGCAAAGTGTCGCTTGCCAAAGCACTTAAGAATCGTATGGCATCGAAGAGGTTCGACTTTCCTACTCCATTTGCTCCCGCGATACAGGTGAAAGCCCCAAAGCGTACATCCACGTCCACAAGATTTTTAAAACCACGTACCTTTAGCCTTGTTAGCATAGACCTATTGTACTCCTGCCAGTGGTTCGGAGGCGCGTGTCTCGAAGTCTAAGTTGGCGGTACGGCCATTTTGTAGGTGCCAGTAGCCTGCGCAGGCGATCATGGCGGCGTTGTCGGTGCACAGGGCGACGGGAGGATAGAACAGCGCGAGCCCCGCCTTGTCGCAGCGCTCCTGCATGACGTCCCGCAGGCGCGTGTTGGCGGAGACGCCGCCCGCCAGCAAGACGCGCTCCACACCCAGCTCTTTTGCGGCCAGAATAGTCTTCTTGCTGAGCACATCCACCACGGCCTCTTGGAAGCTCGCAGCAATGTCGGAGATGCTCGGCAGATTCTCACCTTGTAGGGCGTAGCGCACCGAGGTCTTGAGGCCCGAGAAGCTAAACTCATGGGTGCCTTGGAGCAGGGCTCGGGGAAACGTGATGGCTTTGGGGTTGCCGCCTTCTGCTGCTTTCTGCACGGCTGGCCCACCGGGATAGCCAAGGCCCATCAGTCGGGCACACTTATCAAACGCCTCGCCCGCCGCGTCGTCGCGCGTGCGGCCTAGTAGCACATAGTCGCTATGCCCACGCAGGTGAAACAAGTCCGTATGCCCGCCACTCACGACTAAGGCGACGGCTGGGTAATCTACCTGTACACTGGCTCCCCCCCCCGCCCCCGCACCCAGAGGGTACCCGGGGGGAGCCAGTGTATGCAGCCAGTTGGCGTAGAGATGCGCCTCGATATGGTGCACGGGCACGACGGGCTTTTTCAGCGCCATTCCGAGCGCTTTGGCCGCCGATGTTCCGACCAGAAGTGCGCCGAGTAGTCCCGGACGGTTGGTCACGGCGATGGCGTCAATGTCAGCCCAAGTGCATCCTGCCTCGGTAAGTGCCTGACGAAAGACGGGAATCAGCACTTCGACATGGCGGCGGCTCGCCAGCTCAGGGACAACGCCACCGTAGAGCGCGTGCTCTTCCATCTGCGAGGCCACGATATTGGAGAGCAGCACCCGCCCGTCTTTTACCACTGCCGCGCTCGTTTCGTCGCAGCTTGTCTCGATTCCAAAAACAATCACAAGCTCTATTGTAGCCGACGACGTGCCAGAAGTGTCCCGCCGACGATCAGGCTGGGGGCGAGAAAGAGCCCAACAAAGGGGACGAGGGAGAGAAGCCCTGCGGCGAAAGCGAAAGTGAGGGTGTGGGCATCGGGCTTTTTGAGGAGCAGCCTCGCCTGTGGCCCCAGAGTCGTGCCACGTCGCAGAAACGCGGGCGAGGTGTAGTCCAGCAAGCTCACCAGTCCCGCTCCAAGAACCCCCGCGATTGGCCCCAGAGCGGCTCCTAAAGCGAAGGCAAGGAGACAGATCGCGCCATTGAGTAGCAACCGCTTGCACGTATCGCCAAAGAGCTGCCAGAAATTTAGGGGGCAGACGGGAACTTCTCCCCCCAGCAAGCACTCCGTCTCCCGGCTCAGCGGATCGAAGACCAGCCCGAGAAAGCTGCTGCTCAGCAGGTAGAACGCAAAGGGGAAGAGCACCAGATAGAGAAGAAAAGCGGCAACGCGGGCTCCTTCTTCTAGTCCCGCTCCGTAGCGCTGCCAGCCGATCCAGCCTAGGATGACATAGAGCACCGAGGCGACGAGCCCTGGAACCATCGCGAGAGGCCAGAGGCGCGGGTGCTTGAGGAGAAATCCAATTCCTTTAAGGGCGTCCATTACAAAATAAGACAGCCGCGCCCCCTTGCGGTTGCGCGGCTGTTGAAGGATTCACTCTCTTCGTTAAGCGAAGGCGAAGCGGCCTGCGTCGGCATGCTCTTTGAGGCGCTTGAGGCCACGCTCGGCCTGCTTGCGCACACACGCGGCATTGGTGCCCAGCTCCTCGGCGATCTCATCGTGGCTGGCTCCCTCGGCACGGCGAAGAACGACCAGTGCCTCGTTGGGCTTGAGTAGCTTGAGGAGCGCCTCGCGGATCGCTCGCTGCTGAATCCGCGCGATTACGCAGTCCTCGACGCGGGTCTCTAGGTCTACGATATCGCGGGTCTCCCCCTCTTCGGTATCATCGAGTGAGAGCGCCTGCTTGTCTTGGCCACGGCGAATTAAGTGGCGCTGGCGGTCGATGAGCAGGTTGGTCGCGATCCGGGCGATGTAGGCTCCGGTGGGCTCTGTGCTGGCTGGGCTCTGGAGCAGACGGATCACCACTTCCTGGGTGAGATCTTCTAGCTCGTTGGCCAGAAGCGTCCGTGCCTGTCGCGCGAGCGTCGCCGCGCAGAGTGTCTTAACCTGGCGGCGTAGCTGCTCACCTGCAAGATCACGCTCGCGCTTGGTGCTTTCGGTGCTACGGACGACCGCAAGTAGCTCTTTATTGGTCTGCCGCTTCGGTGCGGCTGGGGCTGTCGCTGTGATGGCGGGGGCAGGTTTAGGGCTGACCTCGTCGTGCCATGCTTTTAGTCCCTGGAGTGCATTTAGCGCCTGTACATTCATTGTATTTAGCCTTCTCTCTGGATCTTTGAATCTTTAGCTACAAAAGAAACGACTACCCGCCACCCTTGGTTGGTGGAGGGGGGGAGGTCACATCGGCATGAGCAGACGGAATCATAGTGATAGCCAGCAACAGTGCGGCAGCGATCAGACTTGCAACTTTTTTCATTTATTTTCTCCCAAAAACAGACGTAGTGAAGAATACTTCGCCACATACTCTGCTAAAACCTCCTGCGACGGTGCGGCTTTTTCCACACGTCGCCAGAGGCGTTGCGCGCTCTCTTTTTCTCCCAGCTCCAGCTTCACATAGGTCCAAGGGCAGAGCAGCTCAAGTCGCTCGTGCTCCGCTAGCGCGTTGGCTAGCTCATACTCTCCCTCTGCCAGTTTTAGGTAGGCCCGATCTCCTGTGCGACGGTAGCGCACCAAACGGGTGTAGCCCAGGTTCTGCCGCAAGATGCTTGCCACCTCACGGGTCAGCCACTCCCCATCGGGCTCGATCGCACAGAGCCGAACGAAGATTCCCTCGGCCTTCTCAATGCTCTCTGCGGTATTGTCCATTAAACAAACAATCGCCAGCTCCACCCAGACCCGGAAGTAGAGCGGATCGTGCTCCAGAGCCTCTTCGTAGGACCGCATCGCCGCAACGGCGTCTTTGTCCTCGTGGAGCGCTCGGTAGCCCTCACGGTAGCACTCCAGAGCCGCTACATTGTCCGAGTGATCGGGCCAGATCGTCCCCTGGGTTCGCTGCCCAATCAGTAAAACGGGAAAGCGCTCGTGAAAAGCCGCCGAGAGGGGCTCCTCCTCTGCCTGCCCTTCCGGGAACAGGCGGGGAAGGGCGGTTAGGTTTTCGTCCACACTCACAGCGCTCTTCATTGCTTTCCTGATTGGTTAGACGTCAGGCGAGTAGGAAATGTGACAGAACTTAAAAATTATTTTTTCAGGCCGCGATATACTGACCGACGATATGAAATTGAAGCTTGGCTTGCCTAAAGGCAGCCTACAAGAAGCCACTTTTAAGCTCTTCGCGCAGGCCGGTTGGAGCGTGCGTGTGGACTCCCGCTCCTACCATCCCGTGATAGATGACCCAGAGATTGAGGCGATTCTGATGCGTCCTCAGGAGATCCCGCGCTACCTAGAGGACGGTGTGATTGATGCGGGCCTCACGGGCTGGGACTGGATCAAGGACAACGGCGTAGACGTAAAAGAGGTCTGTGAGCTGACGTACTCGAAGGCGACGCGCAACGCGATGCGCATTGTCCTAGCCGTTGCCGCCGACTCGGAGATTCACTCCGTCAAAGATCTAGAGGGTAAGCGCCTCGCCACCGAGTACGTGCGTCTGACGAATAAGTGGCTGGAAGAAAACGGTGTCGCGGCCCATGTGGAGTTTAGCTGGGGCGCGGACGAGATGAAAGTCCCGCAGCTCGTGGACGCGATTGTCGTCAACACCGAGACCGGCTCTAGCCTCAAGGCCCATAAGCTGCGCATCGTCGGCGACCCGATCCTCACGTCCACCACGCGCTTTGTTGCCAATCATGCCGCCTGGACAGACCCTGAGAAGCGTGCCAAGATCGAGAGCATGGCGATGCTGCTCACCGGCGCTCTGAATGCCGGAGCCCTGGTCGGACTCAAGCTCAATGTCGCCAAAGACGACTTCGATGCCGTGATCGCCCAGCTTCCTGCCCTCAAGAAGCCCACCGTCAGCCCCCTCTGGGGCGATGAGGGTTTTGCCGTGGAGATCATCATTGAGGAGCACCTAGCCCGCGAGCTTATCCCACGCCTCAAGCGCGCCGGTGCCAGCGGCCTCGTCGAGTACCCTCTCAATAAAGTCGTCTACTAAAGTACGGCCAAACCGCCATCGGGGGCCAGATTGGCCCCCGTGATAAAGTCCGAGAGCGGCGAGCAGAAGAACAAGACGGCGCGGGCGACATCTTCGGGGGTGGCAAGACGGCGCAGGGGCGTGCGCTCGGCGACGGCGGCTTTGAGTGCCTCGGGCAGGCTCTCTGAAAACTCCGTGAGGGCCATGCCGGGCGAGACGGCGTTGACCGTGACTCCCTCCGGGCCGACCTCGCGGGCCAGTGAGCGGGTGTAGGCGAGCACGGCGGCCTTGGCCATGGCGTGGGCTCCCTGCCCTGGCGCGGGGCGCTGTAAAAGTGTCGCGGAGAGATTGACGATCTTGCCAGATTTTTGCGCCTGAAAGTGCGGCAGCGCGGCTCGCGTCACGGTGATCACGGGCTTGACCACGGCCCGCCACTCCGTATCTATCTCGTCCCAGGTGTACTCGGCGAGAGGCTTGAGTGGCCCAAAGCCCGCCGCATTGTTCACCAGAATATCCAGCCCTCCCAGCTTCGCAAAAGCTTCGGCAACCAAACTTTCCGCCTGCGCGGTGTCCGTCAGATCGGCTTGGAGCGCCATGCCCCCGATCTCTTCCGCAAGCTTTTCGGCACTCTCTTTCGAGGCACGATAGGCAACGGCGACCGTTGCCCCCTCCGCGGCCAGCAAACGCGCAATTGCGACTCCAACGCCGCGGCCAGCCCCTGTCACCAGCGCTTTTTTTCCTTGTAGCATGGCTCGTATGGTATCATGAGCAAACAGAAATCAAACTTTAATTTACCATGTTGATTCTTGAAGACTGGATTGTGGACAGGCAGCGGCGCGAGGCGATTCACTTGCCCTCGGGAGACTGGGTTCCGCTCGCCCTGCTCTACCGACAGGCGCGGATTGACGGCGAGATTATCCCGGAGTGTTTGTTTCGTGTCCCCGAGCCCAGCGACGACGAAGTACGGCAGAAAGAGCCCGACGCTTGGGAGAGCTATGCTTGCGAGGAGTGGGACTTCTCTCAGGTCGAGAGAGAAGAAAGAGAAGAATGGTCGGTACTGGATTCGAACCAGTGACCCCCGCCGTGTGAAGGCGGTGCTCTACCACTGAGCCAACCGACCCGAGCGAGAGAGAGTATATCACCTCACCGAATAGCCGTCAAACCTACCTTGCTATTGGGAAGGAATTTACGATATACTATTTATGTAATCGAATCGACTCTATGTGAGAAGAGAAAGCGACTGTGCCGTGCGGCAGGTCGCTGTTTTTGTTTGTAAGGATCAGAATCTATGTTCAATCGCGTCGCCTTGTTAATTCTGGATGGCTGGGGAATCCGTGAGAAAGAGTCTGGGAACTCCACTCAGCTAGCAAAGACTCCCAATGTCTCTCGATGGCTAAGAGAGTACGAGCGCTCGATTCTTGTCGCCTCTGGTGAGGCGGTGGGGCTGCCTGAGAATCAGATGGGCAACTCAGAGGTGGGACATCTTAATTTAGGGGCGGGGCGCATTGTCTACCAGGACATTCTCCGTATTGATCGTGACTTTAAGTCGGGGGCGATTGAGAGCAACCAAGCGCTCGTGGAGCTTCTCGCCCACCTGAAGCCCGGTGCGAAAGTGCATCTGGTTGGCCTACTGAGCTCGGGAGGAGTGCATAGCCATGAGCGCCATCTTCACGCTCTGATTGAGATTTTAGATAAAAAAGGCGTCACCGTGGTCATCCATGCCTTCTCCGACGGGCGCGACACGGGGCCGCAAGAGTCGATTTCCTCCGTGGAGAAGCTCTTAACCCAGATTAAAGAGAAGAAAAATTGCCATCTTGCCAGCATCACCGGCAGGTACTTTGGGATGGACCGAGACCATCGCTGGGAGCGCACGAAGCTTGCCTACGATGCCCTAGTCTCTGGTATTGGAAAGCCAACAGCGGACTTCAAAGCAAGCATTGAGGAGTGCCATGCCCAGGGTGAGTTCGATGAGTTTCTCAAGCCACTCGTGAATCAGACTGTAAGCGTCGAAGAAAATAGTATTTGTGATGGCGATGGGATTATCTTTTTTAACTATCGCTCCGATCGAATGCGGCAGATCACGGAAGTTTTTATCAATAAGAGCTTCAATAAATTCCCTACCAAGGACTTTAAGAATCTAAAGCTCGTCTCGTTTACCGAGTACAGTGACAACGATGCGATTGCAGTCATGTTTCCCTTGGAGAAGATCAAAAACTCTCTGGCAGAGACGCTGAGTGCCCATGGGAAAAAACAATTTCACGCCGCAGAGACAGAGAAATATCCCCATGTGACGTACTTCTTCAATGGCCGCGAGGAGACGATCTTTGAGAACGAGGAGCGTCTGCTGGTTCCCTCACCCTCGGTTGCCACGTACGATCTCCAGCCGGAGATGAGCGCCTACAAGCTCATGGAGGGCGTTCTGGCGCGGCTCGACGAGCACGATGATGCCTTTCTCTTAGTGAACTTTGCTAACCCCGACATGGTCGGCCATACCGGTGTGCTGGAAGCGGCGATTAAGGCAGTCGAGGTCACGGACGAGTGTGCGGGCAAGGTTGTCCAGAAGGTCTTAGAGACGGGCGGTGTCTGCCTCGTCACGGCAGATCATGGGAATGTGGAGTGCATGATAGATGAGATCACCGGCCAGCCCCATACCTATCACACCACCAATCCCGTCTCGTTCTTTGTGATCGCCAAGGACTATATTCCGCTGCATCCCTTGGGCATTCTGGCCGATGTCGCGCCGACAGTGCTCCACTTGCTGGGAATTGACAAGCCTGTGGAGATGACCGGAAAGTCGCTGATCAATGTCGTTTGAGTTCCCCGATCACGAAGGCTTTTTTACCCAAGGCTCGCCGGTTTTCGTGGCGCGGGCTCCGGGCCGCCTCGACGTGATGGGGGGTATCGCGGACTACTCGGGCTCACTGGTGGCGGAGCTGCCCATTGGCCAAGCCGCTCTGTGTGCCGCGCAGGCAGACTCTTCAGGCAAGCTGACGATCCGCTCGCTCAATATCGGTCGGACAGTGAGTGTGGCGACGGGCGGCGAGAAAAGCACCGAGCGCTGGGCGGTCTATCTGGCGGGCTGCGTGGCACTTCTCAAAGCGGAGGGCTTGCTTGCGAAAGACGCGGGTGTGCGGCTCTTGCTCACCTCCGATGTTCCCTTGGGAGCGGGCGTGTCGTCGTCGGCGGCGATCGAAGTGGCAACCATGCGGGCGATTGCCGCCGCGTTTGCCATCGAGCTAGACGGCCTGACTCTGGCGCGGCTCTGTCAGCGCGTGGAGAACGAGTGGGTCGGGGCTCCGTGCGGCGTGATGGACCAGGTGACGAGCGCGTGTGGCGCAGAGGGCAAGCTGCTCTTGCTACGCTGTCAGCCCCACACCATCGAAGGCTACACCCAAGTTCCTACCGGCTGGACGGTCTTTGGAATAGACTCCTGTGTGAAGCACAGTGTGGGGGGCACCGGCTACACGGGGGTGCGCTGTGCGGCGTTTATGGGGGCAAAGCTTCTTGGCCTCGCGCCCACCGACTATCTCTGCAACCTCACCCCGGAGAGCTACAGAGCCCTCGGCATCACCCTGCCTGACTCACTCTCAGGCGCGGTATTTTTAGAGCAGCACGGCCCCACTTGGGACCGTGTCACCACAGTAGATCCCAAGCAGCACTACCCCGTTCTGGCGGCCACCGAGCACCCGATCTTTGAGAACCAGCGTGTCGAGACTTTCTTAAAAGCCCTCGATGCGGGGGACTTCGCGCTTGCAGGCAAGCAGATGCTCGCGGCGCACGCCAGCTACAGCCGCTGTGGTTTGGGAACCAAAGAGACCGATCTTCTGGTCGAGCTTGCCATGGAGCAGAGCGGGGTCGCGGGAGCCAAGATCACGGGCGGTGGCTCCGGCGGAACGGTCTGTATTCTCTGCCCTTCCGACCGAGAAGCCGCTATCGCTGAGAGCGTGGCGGGCTCGTATGAAAAACACACCAGCACCGAGCCGCGCGTGATCCAGGGGACATCACCCGGCGCTCTGAGCACTCCGGTAGGCCTGCTTCAGGTGCGTCAGCGCCGTTTCTAGCTCCGCCTCAAGCTGCCCTTCGGTGAAGTTGCACTCAATAGAGATGCGGGCATCGTAGCCTGCGTCTTTGAGTGTTGCGAAGAGCGCAGCGTGATCGTAGCTACCCGTGCCAGGCGCTTTTCGTCCGGTATCCGCTGTGTGCACATGGGCGAGGCAGTCGGCGCTGGCGATAATATCGGCCAGAGATTCGTCGCCGTTTCGCTCCATATGGTAGGTATCCGCAAGATTTCGCACGCCGGGCCGTCCCACTTCGCGTGCCAGCGCCGCCCCCTCGGCCACGGTGTGCAGTAAGTTGCACTCGTGGCGATTCAGCGGCTCTATGGCGACCACGACTCCCGTTTTCTCGTAGGCATCGGCGCACTGATTCAGAAACCAGAGAAGCTGCGCGTGCGCCTGCTCCACGCTCCAGCCCTCCACAAGCTGCCGCGCACCGCCGCTCCCAAAGACGATTATTTTTCCGCCTACTTCGGCGGCGCGTGTGAGCGCCGTGTGCACATAGCGGGTGAGCACCACTTGGCTGACTTCAGGCCCCGTAATCTTCAGCTTGCCGGGCACAAAGAGATTAAACGTCTCGCACGGTAGGGGCAGGGCAAGAAGCGTGGCTTTTCTCTCCGCCCACACTGCTGAATCTTCCCGCTCAGGAACCAGCTCGCTGGACATGCCCATTTCGAGATAGTCCCAGCCTGCCGCCGCGACTGCCGCCGCTTTGCTCAGCCCCGCACAGACACCAAAACGCATTAGAGCTTACTCTCCTCGATCACTTTTTCCATCTTTTCAAGGCAGTCCTCAGTGAGCTCCTCGCCCGGAGTGAGTTGGTGTGAGCGTGCACTGCGCACCGCCCACCAGGCCCCAATCATAATAATCAGCGCAAAGCCTACCCAGAACGTGGCATCTTTCATCTCGCCGTAGTGAACACTATGTGTTTTCCCATAGAGATGCCGCGAGGAGAACCCAAGCTTCACGCCCGCCCAAGCCACCAGTGCATAGGCCGTACTATCGAGTGCGGGATAGGTGCGCAGGAGCCGCAGAAATGCCGCCGCTCCCAGCCGCAGCAAGACCATCCCTAGTAGCCCTCCCAGATAGACGATCCAGAGCTTCTCAGGCTTATTGACCAGCGAGACCGCAACGAGGATCGAGTCCACGGCAAAGACCACATCCGTAAAGCCGACCAGCGCCACCGTGCGCCCAAACGAGAGCTGCTTCTTCCCCGATGCCAGAGCATCTTCGTCGTCTTCGTCGTGCGACTTGCTGATAAAGTGCTTCACGGCAAGAAAGATCAAGTACGCCGCCCCGAGGCCACAGAGCCACCAGAGCTTGATCAGAAAGCCCGCTAGCAGAATCCCCACACCACGGAGGGCAAATGCCATGACCAGCCCCAGCGAGAGCGCTTTTTGCTGCTCTTTATCTGAGAGATGGCGCACCAGTAAGGCAAGCACGAGCGCGTTGTCCGCTGAGAGCAGACCCTCTAAAAGAACCAGGGTTCCTACAATCAGAAGATCGGGATTTGCAAAAGTTTGACCGAAGGGCATTATGCCTATTCTACCCGCTCCTAAGGAGCATTAGGGTAAGATGGATCTCTGATGAATACCGTCTCTGTTTCTCTTCGACGTCTGCCCGGCAACGACGATCTGCCCTTGCCCGCCTACGAAACGCCCCAAGCGGCGGGTATGGACCTGCGAGCCGCACTCACCCAGCCACAAACCCTCCAGCCCGGCGAGCGCCAGGCCATTCCTACTGGCATTGCCATTGCGCTTCCCGCAGGCTATGAGGCGCAGGTGCGCCCCCGCTCCGGACTGGCGCGTAAGTCGGGAATCTCGATGGTGAACTCGCCAGGCACCATAGATGCGGACTATCGTGGGGAGCTCATGGTACTGCTGATCAACCTTGGTCAAGAACCCTTTACGGTCAACCGAGGCGATCGTATCGCGCAGCTTGTCATCGCTCCCGTTGTCCAGGCGCTCTGGCAGGAAGTGGACAGCCTGGAAGAGACCGAGCGTGGCTCGGGCGGCTTTGGCCACACGGGCGTACAATAGCGGCTATGGAAGAAGAGATCAGTGCCCTGCTCTCTCGGGCGAACCTCGCGCGAGTGCGTGGCAACCTGGAAGAAGCTCAGGCGATCTGTCACACCGCGCTGGAGCTCTCCCCGATGGCCGCCGATGCCCATAGCTTGCTCGGCGATCTTTTTCTCGCCCAAGACAAGCACGATGAGGCGCTGCACTGCTACAGTGTCGCGTCGGATCTCAAGCCCCAGAGTGCCTCGTTTCGGGAGAAGCGTGATAAAGAGCTTCAGGTACGCCACAGCCGCCTGCTTACCCAGCAGCAGAAGGCACAGAAGCCCACTCTTCCCAAGCCCGAGGCACAGGCCACGGGCTCGGACGTTCCTCAGAAAACTCCTTCCAAGCCCCGTCCGCGCTGGCTGACTTACACGCTCATCGGCGTGGGGGGCGTGGTGATGATTCTTTTGGGGGTTTGGTTGGGCACCTTCCTGTCGCATCGCAACGATCTGGTGCCCCTCAAAGAACCCCCTGTGGTGGGGCGCTAAATGCCGGGCTTACTCTAGCGTGAGGTGCGGGCGGAGCTGGGCCAGCTTCTTCTCCCCGATTCCCTTGACCTCCATGAGCTCGCTAATCTCGCTGAACTTTCCCTGCTCGGTGCGGTAGGCGACAATGCGCTCGGCGATGGCGGGGCCGACTCCGGGGAGGCTCTCTAGCTCCTTGGCTGTGGCTTTGTTGAGCGAGACCACTCCGACTTCGGCCTTAGTAGCTTTAGGAGCCTTCGGGGCTTTCTCGGACTTCTTCGTGTCGGATTTCTTGGTCGCCATGGGAGTGGCCTTGGGAGCCGCTTTTTCCGTGGTCTTGGTCTGGGCAAAGCCCGTGGTCGTCATGGTCGTGGTCAGGGTCAGGCTCAGAAGCGCGATGGTTGTTGCAAAAAACTTGGTAAACATTGTCTTGGTTTCCTCTTGTTTGCGGGAGTATCTCCCCCGCTTTCATCCCTAGAACGGGTGAGAACCCCTGATTCTGATAAAAAACGAAAAATTTATTTTTTGGCAAGGTGCCAGAGCAGGCCAGCCAGCGCAAAGCTAGCCGCTCCCAGTCGCACCGCCCTCTCAAGCCCAAAGACTTGTTCTTAGGGCTTTATGGCTTAGTTTACGGGGTCGCAGACGATCCCTAGCCAGCTTTTGCCTTGTGCGACAATGACCAGAGTGGCCTCTGCGCCCTTGCCGCCCCACTTTAAACCCAGCTCTTTATGCACGGCTTCGGGCTCTTTGGGATAGTGGCGCTTCTTGACAACGAGTCTTCCGATTCCCTGCTCACGTAGCCAGCGCCCCAGGGTGCGGTCGCGGTAGGGAAGTGCCACGCGGATTTTATAAGAGCGCACAGCGGCTCGCAAGGACGGCTCTGCGGCGGTGAGGTACATATCTGTCGGGGCGATGAGAGCCGCTTGACAGGCATCGGCGAGCGCTCCTAGTGCCCCCGCACGGATCACGCCGGGGTCAGGGTCGAGCAGATACTCCCCCAGCTCGTCTGCGATAAAGGGCTCTTCACCACGCTCGTAGCTCTCGCCACTGGGCAGGAGCAAGGCACGCGCAGGCCCCGCTTCCCCTCCGAGCACAATGCAGGCTTCTTTACAAGTCCGCTCCTCCGAGAGAAAGAGAAGCTGGCCCCCGAGGCTCGTCAGCGTGTCCTCATGAAGGGCGGGGGAGAGCTTGGCGACGACGATCTTATGGCGTTCTTGGAGCGATTCGAGAAAGCTTAAGGGCGGCTGGTAGCGCTCAGAGTCGGCGGAAAAGCGCGTGTGGCCGTCGCGGCGGGCGGGATCGAAGAAGGCTCCCTCGCAGTGCCCGCTCTCCCCCTCTAAGGCGGTCACATCGGCGCAGACAAAGCGGATTTTTTCCTCCAGCCCCAGAACATGGGCGTTGGCGCGAGCAAAGACCAGCCGTGCCGGGTCGGTGTCTACGGCGACCACGCGCTTTCCCGCCGCCGCCAGCGCCAGCGCGTCCCGTCCCACGCCACAGCAGGCATCTAGGACGCTCTCGCACTCGGAGAAGCACTTGGCATGGAAGGCCGCGATCTCGGTGGAGCTGGCCTGTGCAAGGGCATCGGCGGTGAGAAAGAGCTGGCCTGCCTCCTCCCAGCCGCGCTTGTGAGCACGCTCCCGCCCATCGAGGATTGTCAGTGCACCTGCCCGCAGCTCCGGGGGCAGATCCTGGGCATTGGTGAGCGCCTTCGCGCCGCGTCCTAGTACTGCCGCCCCGGGCTCTGAGACAAGAAACTCCGCAATCGCTTCGGTCACGAGCCGCCCGTGAGGATCTTGACTCCCCAGGTTTGCAGAAAAACCCCCATTGCAGGTCTTGGCTTCGTGGCTGCCTCGGGTCCTGTGGGGTTTTGGGTCGCCGTCAGGGGCTGACCTTGAGCGTCGACGATTAACACGGCTGCATCAGCCTTGCTTGTAGTAGACGATCGCGTGCTTGAACAGAGTCAGCTCACCGCCGTCGTCTGCGAGGACGTGGATCGTGGTCTCATCAAACCACTTGACCTGGCCGTTTAGGCTCTGGCCATTTGCCAGAAGGAAGGTCAATTTTGTCTGCTCATCGCGCAATCGAATCATTGCGGCGGAGCTTAGCTGAATGGTGGGCAGGCGGTCCCGGCTAGGGCCAAAATCCATAATCTATTCCTCATTCTCTCAGTACGGTGAAAGTGTGGCTATTCTACCTCAACTTGCCATCGGAGTGCCCACTTTGTGTTACTATAGAAGCTGTGTTGAGGTGTCCTCGTTTTTTTGCTTTTGCTATCGTCTTTTTCGCTTGGCTCCACTCAGGCGCGGCGCAGGCGCGTCAGTCGGAGAGTGCAGAAGCGTACTGGTACCGCCGTGTCGAGCCGGTGCTGGATAAATCCTGCCTCAAGTGCCACGCGGGGGTGCGTCAGCAAGGCGGGCTGGACCTGCGCTCGCTCCAGACAATTCTTCGGGGCGGCGACCAGGGGCCTGCGGTTGTCCCTGGCAAGCCCGATGAGAGCCGCCTTGTCGAGTATGTCGTCCCCAAGGCAGGTGTCGCCCACATGCCGCCTGATCCCAAAAAGCAGCTCAGTGCGGAGGCCGTCAAGACTCTCAAGACCTGGATCGCGATGTTGCCCCCGCGTGGCACGAAGTCGGTGCCAGAGTACATCGAGGCCTACCAGCGCACCCTGCCATCGCTGGGCACGCCACCGCTCACTCTAAAGCTCAGTGCGACCGCAACCATAGACTGGTTTCTACAAGCGAGCTGGAAAAAAGACAAGCTCGAACCCGCCCGTCTTGCCAGCGACTCTGTGTTTGCGCGGCGTGTCTATCTGGATCTAGCCGGGCGCATTCCGACCCAGAGTGAGCTGAGGCAGTTTGTTGGAGACTACCATGGGGACAAGCGCGAGCTCTTGGTCACCAAGCTCCTCGCTTCCGAGGACTACCCGCGCCACTTCCGCGAGGTCTTTGACACCCTGCTGATGGGGCGAGGCTCTGGCAAGAACGCCGCGTGGAGCGCCTATCTTGAGGAGGCCTTGCGCACCAACCGCCCCTGGAATGCGATTGTCCGCGAGATTCTCGTTGCCCGACCCACAGAGAGATCCCAGCAGGGTGCGACTTGGTTTCTGGCGGCGCGGAAAAACAACTACCAGGCCATCGCCGAAGCCGTCGCGCCAGTGGCCTTTGGGGTGAAGATCGGCTGCGCACAGTGCCACAATCACCCGCTCGCCTGGGAGATTGAGCAGCGACACTACTGGGGCTTGGTCGCGGCCTTCAATCGTGGCAAGAATGTCGACACGGACTCGGGCACCGGAATCTCCGAGAGCGCGATTGGCGGCTTTGTCAACTTTGCCAACCTCAAAAAAGAGTCCCAGCCTGCCGCGCTGGCTTTTCTCAACGGCAAGAGTGTCTCGGAGCGCATCCCGAGCGCCGACGAAAAAGAAGTGGACAAGCCTGAGCTCTATACCGTGCCCGCTGGGGCACGCACAGCAGCCGTCCCGAAGTTCTCGCGGCGCGAAGCCCTCGCCGACTCCGTGACTCGTGAGAATCCGCTCTTGGCTCGCGCTTTTGTGAATCGCCTCTGGGCCAAGCTAATGGGCCGTGGTTTTGTCCAGCCCGCTGATCAGCTAGACTCTAAGCACCGCGCCAGCCACCCCGAGCTTCTGGACTGGCTCGCCAAAGACTTTGAGGCAAGCGGCTACAATATCCAGCGCCTGGTGAAAAACATCGTCCTGACCCGTGCCTACCAGCTCGATGCCAAGATGGCAAGTAAAACTCTACCCCCGCCGGAGTCGTTCGCCCGAGCGCTGGAGAAACCGCTCTCTGCGGAGCAGCTCTTGCTCTCTCTACAGGTTGCGACAGGCAGTAAGGGCGATAGTGGCGAGCTGGAGCGTGGGTTTGTCAAGGCTTTCCCGGACCTGATGCCCGACACCTATAACCCGTCGCTCCAGCAGGCGCTCTTTCTGACCAACTCGCCTTTGGTAGAGAAGCTCCTCAAGCCCGCGCCTGGTAATACGACGGCAGCTCTTGCCATCCTCCCCACTCCCGAGGCACGCGTCCGAGGCGCGTTTCAAGCCGCGTTTGGCCGAGCACCCGACGCCACTGAGCTGGCACAGTGTCAGGCAGTTCTAAAAACGGCTTCGTCGCCCGAGCGCGGTGTCCAGAATCTCCTCTGGGCGCTCCTCACCAGCGCCGAGTTTCAGGTGAACCACTAATGACCGAAAAAGACGAAAAAGGCTGTACGCCCCCTGAGCATACGCTCCACCGACGGCTGTTTCTGCAAGGACTGGTCGGGGCGGGGGCAGCATCGGCGCTGAGCTGGACGGGGCTGTTCTCGCCCGCCGCGATTGCCGCTGAGGCCAAGCGCCAGGAGAAGCACTGCATCTTGCTCTGGCTCTGCGGGGCACCAAGCCAGTTCGAGACCTGGGATCCCAAGCCGGGGAGCATCTACGGCGGGCCGTTTCGCGCGATCCCGACCAAGCTTCCGGGAGTGCAGTTCAGCGAGCTGATGCCCAACTGCGCTAAGATCGCCGATAAGCTTGCCGTGGTGCGCTCGATGAAGACCAAGCCCAACGAGCACTTCCAGGCCATTGATTTACTGACACGCGGTGCGGCTCCCCGCGAGCCGTTTGTGCGTCCTATCTTGGGCTCGGTGCTCGCGCAGCAGCTTGGGCACTTAGATAGCCCGATTCCCAACTTCGTCTTTCTCGATCCCAATCCCAAGGGCAACGAGTTCGAGTCGTTTAAGGCAGGCAACTGGGCGGGCTGGCTTGGGGCGCAGTACGGCCCGGTGCGCGCGGGCGGCGAGTACAAGCTGGAGAATGTCAAGCGCCTCGCCGACAGCACCACGCAGGACTTCGAGCAGCGCGAGGCATTAAGAAAGTTCCTCACGAAAAAATACGAGAACGACCGAACCAGCGCCGCGGCAAGCTCCCAGAACGCGACATTCTCACGCGTCAAGGGTCTGATGAGCTGTGCGGATCTCTTTGATCTGGAGAAAGTCAAGCCCAAAGACCGCGAGCGCTACGGCCCCGGTACGTTTGGCCTGCACACGCTGCTTGCGCGAAACTTGGTGGAGAATGGCGCGCCGTTTGTGATGGTCGCCAACGGCATGCCCTGGGACTGCCATGTCTTCCAGCACGAGATCTACCAGATGCTGGTGCCGGAGACGGATCGTATTGTCGCCAACCTCATCAATGATTTAGACGAGCGTGGCCTTCTCGACAAAACCTTGGTGGTGGTGATGGGTGAGTTTGGCCGGACGCCGTGGCTCAATGCCGCCCGTGGTCGTGACCACTACCCGGATGCCTGGAGCCTGGCGATGGCGGGAGCAGGGATCAAGCGCGGCGTGGTTGTGGGCGCAACCGACGCTGATGGGGTGGACGTAGCCGAAAAGCCCTTTGATGAGAAGAATCTCTTCGCCACGATCTTCACGGCGCTGGGCCTCGATCCGTATGCCGAGTACGAAGCCGAGGACATCCCGACGTTTTATCGCGTTGAGGACAAGGCCGCCCCGATCCGGGAGATCCTGAAATGAGCGAGCTGAAATTAACGTCGCTAAAAGATATTAAGCTACCGACCGCCGTGCTTGCGCTTGCAGCCACGCCCGAGGGCAAGCAGCTCTTTGCTGCGTGTCTGGACGGCGGCGTCTACGCAGTGCCCGTAGACTCGGGCGTGCCCCAAAAGCTCGGTAAGCATGAAAGCTATGCCAGCGGCGTGCAGTTTCTCACCAAGACCAACCAGCTCATCTCGGCGGGCTACGATGGCACGCTCCGCTGGCTCTCGCTCACGGAGGGCAAGGAAACGCGCGTTGTCAAAGCCCATAGCTTCTGGTCGTGGAAGCTGCGCCTCTCCCCCGATGAGCGCTTTGTGGCCAGCGCAACCGGGCAGTATCTTGCAGGCGGCGAAAAGTACGAGCCCGCCAAAGAGCGCGAGCCTAGCATAAAAGTTTTCGACACAGAAACGGGCAAGCAAGTCGCGGCACTTGCGCACACGCCCCCCGTGCTTTCTGTGGCGTTTAGTCCGGATAGCAAACATATTGCGGCAGCGAATCTCATGGGGGAGGTTCGGGTCTGGGAGCTGGCGACCGGCAAGCAAGTCGCCGCTTGGACGACGCCAGACTTTACGTGCTGGGGGATTATCAAGAGCCACCATTATGTGGGCGGTATTTTTGATCTGGCGTTTAGCCCCGATGGTAAAGAGCTGCTGGCCTGTGGCATGGGCCCGATGGTAGATCCGATGGCGGGCAATGGCAAGCAGACCTGGCAGCGCTTTGCCTGGGCCGAAAATCCGCCGCGAAAAGTCTCGCAGATCCAAGATGCCGATGCCGGGGCGGGCCTGATGGAGGCGCTTCGCTTCCACCCTGAGGGCAGGCACTTTGTGATGGCCGGAAAGCTCGCACAGGGCAAGTGGAATGCCGCGCTCTTTGAGAGTAGCACTGGGGCCATGGCGCACTCGCTCGACTGCAAGATGCGTGTCACCGATGCCGCCTGGCTCACAGGTGGCACGCAGCTCGCACTCTCGGGCGCGACAGCGCAGGAGAAAAAGAACAAGGAGGGCCGCTACACGGACTTCGGCCGTATTAAGCTCTTTACGGTAGTCCCAGGCCTGGTGTCTTGACTCTGTGTGCAATCCACGATAGAATTTGACGCCTGTTGGTTTGTCAGAGGGTTTCCCGTTGTAGCTCAGCCCGGATAGAGCGGTCCCGTCCTAAGGGAAAGGCCGGGGGTTCGAATCCCTCCGACGGGATTTTCTGACAGTGTCCAAACACGACCTGGAGAGGTCGCATAGTTGGTCTAGTGCGTCCGCCTCGAAAGCGGATGAGTGCAAGCTCCGTGGGTTCGAATCCCACCCTCTCCGTTTTTTTACACTACTCGGTCATAAACACCATCTCCTATGACCCGCGAAACTGCCTATAAAACGGTAATTCCCCCCACGGCCCGAGAAAAGGTCACTGCGCGCGGACAAGCTCGCTGTCCTGTACGGGCAGAATACTAAATTGGGAAAGCGCTTGTCGGAATACGACTCTGGCATCCCAGTGGGCTTCCTGCAAACGAGTACGCCTTTCAAGATGGCAGCAAACACGGCTGGCAGTTTTTCTGGAACACCGACGGTAATCTGATCTCTGCACAGCCCTACGAACAGGAGCGACAACATGGCACCGCCTACCAGTGGGCCAACGATGGGCGACTGCTCGGTACCTATACCATGGACAAGGGGAACGGTCTCGATCTCTGGTGGTGTGAAGACGAAGACGGCAACGTCACCCTAGCGGAAGCCTGCACTTCACTCCTGGCTCCACAGCGAGCGTGCGCGCAAACATGAACAGGTGGGGTGTCTTCCATTAGGGGTTTCATAAGGACATTTTACCTCCCTTCAGGTATTCTATGGGCATGAACCTCTGCGTTACCGACAATGGCCGCTTTCTTCAGTGGGACGACCAGACCCCCTTTTTCTACCTCGCTGACACGGCCTGGGAGCTGTTTCACCGGCTGACACTCGACGAGGCCAAGCACTACTTAGAAGTGCGGGCGGAGCAGGGCTTCACGGTGATCCAGGCGGTTCTGCTCGCCGAGTTCGATGGGCTGACGGAGCCTAATCAAAACGGTGACCTGCCCCTTCATGACCTCGACCCGACCAAGCCCAATGAGAAGTATTTTTCGCATGTGGACGCCGTGCTGGACTACGCGGACTCGCTTGGGCTGATGGTGGGGCTATTGCCGACGTGGGGCGATAAAGTGGTGAAGGCATGGGGAGTCGGGCCGGTGATCTTCAACCCAACCAATGCCTACGCCTACGGCAAGTGGCTGGGGCTGCGCTATCTCCACCGCGAGAATATTCTCTGGATCAACGGCGGGGACCGCAAGCCGCAGACGGACGACGAGAAAGAGACGTTTCGTAAGCTAGGGCAGGGGCTGTGCGACGCCGACCCGAACCATCTCATTACGTTCCATCCCCAAGGCGGCTGTCACTCTAGCGATGATTTCCATACCGAAGACTGGCTCGACTTCAACCAGATTCAGTCCGGCCACGGAGCGCGGCGGATTGACAACGCGGCGATGGTGGACAAGGACTACGCCCTCACGCCCATCAAGCCGACGCTGGATGCGGAGCCGTGCTACGAGAACCACCCGATCAACTGGAAGCCCGACACTAGCCGCTTTCGCGATGACGATGTCCGTGCGGCGCTCTGGCGCTCCGTGCTGGCGGGAGCGTGCGGCGTGACCTATGGCTGTCAGGATGTCTGGCAGTTCTTCGACTCCAGCCGCCATCCCGCCATTGCCTTTTCCGACACGCACTGGACCGAGGCGCTGCACTTCTCCGGCGCGTGGCAGGTGCGGCACCTGCGCTCACTGATCGAGGAGCGCGACTTCACGACAGGCGTTCCCGCCCAGGAGCGCATCCTCACCGACGACACCGGCGCACGCTGCCTCACCGGCGACGGCTGGCTGCTCTGCTACTTCCCCGAGGGCGGCGAGCTCACCCTGAGTGTGGACGAGCTGGGATTTGATGTCGCCGCCGTGAGCTGGTACGACCCGCGCACCGGGATCGCCGTGGACGACGAGGAAGTGGACTGTGAGGACGAGATTATCGTCTCCTCCCCCACGTCAGGCCGCCACAACGACTGGGTTCTCTGCCTCGAAGCCACCGAGCTCGCCGATGAGGATGAAGACTAGCACTTATTTTGCTTTTTCATCCAGCGCTTCCAGCGAGCGGCCTTTCGTCTCGACAATAAAGGGGAGCAGAAACAGCCCGACAATCGGGACGCAGCCGACAATTACCAAGGCCTTGAAGGCGGCATCGAGCCCTTGCTGGGCGATCAGTCCGACCAGAAACGGCCCTGCGGCGGCGATGATGCGCCCAATGTTATACGTAAAGCCCGCTCCGGTGCCACGCAGGCGGGTCGGGAAGAGCTCGGGGAGGTAGTAGGTAAAGCTGCCAAAGACACCAAAGACCGTCAGGCCAATCGGGAAGTAGCCGTAGAGCCGGGTCGCGCCTGCCCAGGGGAAGGCAAAGGTTCCGATAATGCTGGCCGCGCCCAGCACAAAGTAGATCGCAAACATCGCCCGGCGGCCCATGAGCTTGGCAACGGGAACCGTGAGAAGCGTCCCGATCAGCCCCCCGAGGCAGAAGCTCACCAAGGCAATAGACTTCCAGCTCTCGACCAGCGCTTGCGTTTGTGGCTTATCCAGCCCTTGGAGCTTGGCCTGCGCTCCCGCCATCTGCGAGGCAATCACCGACGCGAACGTGTTGCAGCTCCACCAGGTGATTAGCGCGATGAGCGCCATCGCCATCCCACCGAGAGTGGCACGGCGCAGCTCGGGTGTGAAGAGCTCGGCAATAGTGGGGCTCTTCTTCTCGCTGGCCGCCTCCTGCCACTTCTCCGGTTCTTTGATAAAGAAGCGGATCACAAAAGCAACAATCGCGGGCAACAAACCGCAGGCAAAGACCCAGCGCCAGCTTGTCTCCGGGCTGTCTTTGAGCAGACCACCGACAATATAAAAACGCATGGCATCGGCGGCGAGCAGCCCCAGTGGTGCCGACGTGTAGAGAAGCGCCCCCGCCTCGACACGGCGCTTCTCCGGAACCACTTCCGCCACCATCGCCGCGCCCGCCGCCCACTCGCCGCCGATCCCAAAGGCCACAAAGACGCGGCAGAGCAGCAGCACCCAGATATTGGGTGCCAGCGCACACATCGCCGTCCCAGCCGAGTAGAGCAGCATCGTCAGGAGCAGCGTCTTGGTGCGCCCGAGCTTGTCGGTGATGCGCCCAAAGAGCACGCCGCCAATCGCCCAGAAGATCAGCAGCAGCGAGCCCATGATCCCGTTCCAGTACGGCACCGACGCCTTGGCCTCGGGGCTCCCAATCGCTTGCCCAAGAAGCACCGGGATCGCCTTATCCGCCACTAAGGCATAGAGAAGCCCGTCGAAGATATCAAAGCCCCACCCCAGCCACGCGGCAAAGAGCACGGTCCACTGATAGCCGTTCATGTCCAAAAAACGCCGTTGTCCACTTCCACTCATGCTGGGCATTATAGCGGAAAGTCAGACCCATGATAAAATCCTGTCCAATATGGGCTATGAACTTCACATTACCCGCGCTCCTTTTTGGATGCGATCTCAAGAAACTCCAATTACTCATGCCGAGTGGCAAGCCTATGTAGATGGCAATCCTGAACTCATCTGGGAAGGCTGGACGGATTGGAAGACTCTAGGACGAATACCAACAGCCGTTTGGCGGTCGGGTTCTTTGGAGGTGCATTTTCACTGGTACGAGGGTGAAGTTACTGCCAGACCTGCAAGTCGTGAAGGTATTCAGAAAATGGTGGCCCTCGCTGAAGCACTAGGTGCACAAGTTTTTGGTGATGAGAATGAGCGCTATGGCCCCGATGGTGAGGCTGTTTTTGAAGAATGGCCTGAGATGTCAGACGACCCAACCACAAGCTAGTTGTCGTAGCGCACGAGCGGAAAATCTCGGGTGGTCTGTCCGGGGAGGGCTTGCCAGATGTGGCGCTCGGGCATTTGCAGGGCAGTGAGGGGGCCGCTACGGCACGCGCCGGTGTCTATTCCTATCTGCCACGCTGAGACATCTGGTTCTGTTGTGGGCGTGTGGCCGTGGATCGTGAGCCGTCCCGAACGATCAGCGTACTCCAAAAACTCCCAGCGAATCCAGAGGAGAGTATCAGGCGATGTGTCTTCGACGGGCTTGCCGCGCTCTGTCCCGGCGTGTACCCAGACACAGTGGGCCAGCTCGGGGAAGCGTTCGGTGGGGGCTTTCCAGTAGGTTTTGAGCAGGGAGAAGTAGCGGGCTAGGTCAGCGGGGCACTCGCGCTTGAAGCACTCAGGGGGATCGCGCTCCCAGCTTTTCATCGTCTCGATCCCGCCGTTGCGAAACCAGTCAAAGTCGTCGTAGACAATCCGGCAGGGATGCTTTCCCGTGAGATAGGCCGCCGCCATGTCCTCGTGGTTGCCCCAGAGCAGCACGGTTCTGTCAGGAGCCGCGTCGTGCTCGGCGAGCAGGCGATTCACCACCCCGCGTGAGTCCGGGCCACGGTCAATCGCATCGCCCAGAAAGACCGTGATGTCCTCTGGCCCACGAGGAAGTGCCACCAGCAGTGTCTCCAGACGCGCGTCCATCCCATGAATATCGCCGATTGCCCAGACAGATGCCATGTCTCATTATACGGTTACGTCAGCTGTTGGAGAGTGGGCAGGGCGAGCTCCCACTGCTGGCGGAAGTTGTCGTAGTGCTGAGCGCGCTCGGTCTGAAGGCGACGGCGCAGAACCGCGAGGCTCTCTCGCTCGCGCCGACGGGGGCGAAGGCGACGCTTTTTCTCAGACTCCAGCCCGCGTAGCCAGAGGCGGAGAATATCCAGGTCGTGAATCGTCCCCAGCACGGTTTGCAGCGCCGCGACGGACTTCTTAAGCGCCTTCTCCGTCTCGGGGAACCGGCTGAGGGTGAAGCGCAGGCGCTTGACGGCGATCCGCAGCTCATGCAGCTCGGTGATGTTTTTCGGGTCGCGGATGAGCGTGTCAAAGCGCAGCGCATTCTCGGCGGCGAGGCTCACCTCCGCCCGAGTCGCGGAGGGCTCTTCGTTTGCCACGGTCAGCAGCGCTTTCTGCGCCTGACGGGCTTGCTCTAGCCACTTGCCCCCCACTTTGCCGCGTCGAACTCCCTTCATGGCCTGCGTGCGCCGCTTCTCCAGAACCCGCAGCGCGAAGGCAAAACCTCGGTGCTCATCTTGGGTCGCTGTGGCCTCTGCTGCCTTCAGGAGCTCTTGCTGGGCATCTAGATCGCGCACCACACCGAGCGAACGGGTGAGAGTTTGGGTACTGTCGAGCAGGCGCTGGCGGAGCTTTTGGGGAAGCATCGCCGTGGCAAGGGGAAGTGCTACCCGCAAGCGCCGCCCGGTCGTCCGCGCTGTCTTCACCGACACCGAATCGCCTTTCTGTGCCAAGGGAAGCGCCGTGCTCAGCCGCTCTAAAAGTACTGCGATAGGTTCCATAGAGCAGTGTACCGTTTCTGGAAATACAAAGGCACTGCTCATGGGTAAGGAAATAGCCATCTCCCCCTGCCCCCTCTTCCCCGACTTGCTCCTTCGTCGCGGGAAGAGGGGGGAGTCAGTCCTTGACTTCTTTGCTCCGGAGGCGCTTTTTAAGGCGCTCTACCGCTTCTGCTTTTTCAGGGCTGAGTGAGGGGAATGGCTTTCGGGTGGGAGCCACCTGTAGTCGCCAAAGCTCTCGATCTAGTTCGTCATCGGTGACGTAGTCAAGGCCCGCCTGCTTACGCTCGGCGAGCCATTGCTTTAGCTCGTGGGCGACTCCACTTACATCCACGGCACGATTTATCCGACGCCTTGGGCTCTTTGGAGTGACTTGCCTTCGTTGGGGAGGCTGGGCGCGACGAACATCTCGACGTGCTGCATCTCCTTGAGGTTGTGCGCTCCGAGCGAGCCCATGGAGAGCTTGAGCGCCCCGACAAGGTTCATCGTGCCGTCGTCTTTGTGCGCTGGGCCGTGGAGAATCTCTTTCAGCGAACCGGAGATCCCCACCTTGATGCGTGTGCCACGGGGCAGGTCAGGGCTCATGGCGGCCATGCCCCAGGAGTAGCCCGGTGCGGGCGCTTCGGCGGCGGCGGCAATCGTGGAGCCGAGCATCACGGCATCGGCACCCGACGCAATGGCCTTGGCGATATCACCCCCGTTGCGGATTCCGCCGTCGGTGATGATCGGGACATAGCGGCCCGTTTTCTCGAAGAAGTCATCGCGGGCGGCGGCGCAGTCGGCGGTGGCGGTGATCTGTGGCACGCCGATCCCGAGCACTTTCCGGCTGGTGCAGATATGCCCCGGCCCCACGCCCACCAAGATTGCAGCAGCGCCGGCCTCCATCAGCTCCATGGTCGCCTGATAACCGACCGTGTTGCCCACGATCACCGGAATCGGGCAGTTTTTGCAGAACTCTGCGACGGGAAACTCGGGCACGACCGAAGACTCAAAGCTCACACTGCCAACCGTGCTCTGGATAAAGAAGAAGTCCGCTCCGGCGGGAATGGCGGCCTCGGCGGCTTTCTGCGCGGAGTGCGGCGCGGCAGCCACGGCAGCAATTCCCCCCGCGTCCTTGATCTCCTTGATACGCTTTGCGATCAGGTCGGGACGCACAGGGGCGGCATTGTAGAGGCTCTGAATATAGGCAATCACGCCCTCACCATCGTGGTCGGCGATGCTCTGGAGGATCTCTTCGGCGTTCTCGTAGCGGGTCTGGATGCCGTCCAGGTTGAGCACGGCGATCCCACCCTGCTTGCTGAACTCTGCCGCAAGTCGTGGGTTGACCGCACCATCGAGCGCCGATGCCAGGATCGGAACCGCGATCTTACGACCCGCCAGCTCCCAGGAAACGTCCACGTCCCGTGCATCAATCACCAGCGGCCCTGGTGCCAGTGCCACCTCATCGAACCCGTATGCCCGTCGCGCTTTCCGACGCCCGCCCAGAACAATCTCCAAAATATCGCCTCCCGAATAATTAGGACTATCCTATCACACCGAACCCATCCCGCCGATCAGAACGGCGGGACTGGAGAGCGTCGCAGGCTCCGCTACGAAGGCCGTTCCGGCCATACAGAATTCTTATGGCCGGAACGGCCTTCGTAGCTTTAGCTCGCGAGTCCCGCCGCTCCAACCGGCGGGATTACTTGTCGTCGAGCGCCTCGACGCCGGGGAGCTTCTTGCCCTCTAAAAACTCCAGGCTCGCGCCGCCGCCGGTGGAGATATGGCTCATCTTGTCGGCAAAGCCCAGTAGCTCGACAGCGGCTGCGGAGTCGCCGCCCCCGACGATGGTGATCGCACCGTTTGCCGTTGCGGCGGCCATGGCCTCCGCGACAGCTTTGGTACCTGCGGCGAAGTTGGGGAACTCAAAGACCCCCATTGGGCCGTTCCAGATCACGGTCTTGGCCGTGGCGATGATCTTGGCGAAGGCCGCAGCGCTCTCCGGGCCAATATCCAGCCCCTCACGCTCGGCAGGAATCGCTTCGACACTCACGGTGATGCGCTCGGCATCGTTGGAGAACTCGGTGACGGTGACGCAGTCCGTCGGCAGGGCGATCTTCTCGTTGCCCAGAAGTGTCTTGCAGAACTCCAGCGAGTCGGCATCTAGAAGGCTCTTGCCGATCTCAAAGCCCGCCGCCTTCACAAACGTGTAGCCCATGCCGCCCCCAATGATCAGAGAGTCCACCTGGGGAAGCAGGTTCTCGATCACCGGAATCTTATCGGCGACTTTCTTGCCACCCAGAATCGCGACAAACGGGCGGGCAGGATTGACCACCGCGCCCCCGAGATAGTCCAGCTCTTTTTGCATCAGCAGGCCACTGACACAGGGCTTGCCTTGGCTTTTGCAGACCGTCGCCACGCCTTCGGTGGAGGCGTGCGCGCGGTGTGCGGCTCCAAAGGCATCGTTGACATAGATATCAGCCAGCGCGGCCAGCTTTGCGCTGAGCTCGGGATCGTTGCCCTCTTCCGCATCGGTGAAGCGCGTGTTCTCTAGCAGCGCAATGGCTCCTGCAGCAGGCGTCACGGTTGTGATTCCCAGCGGGTCGCTCTCGGAGGCCGTCGCGAGATTTACCGTCACGCCGGTGAGCTGTGCCAGGCGCTCTGCCACGGGCTTCAGGCTATACTTCGCGCTGATCTTGCCCTTGGGCCGCCCCAGATGGCTCATCACGGTCAGCGCCGCGCCCGCTTCTAAGAGCGCCTTGAGGGTCGGAAGCGCCGCCTCGATCCGCCGGTCGTCGGTAATGACCCCAGAGTCATCCTGAGGCACGTTGAAGTCCACACGAACCAGTACCCGCTTGCCCGCCACATCCACATCCGAAATCGTCTTCTTATTCATAGCGACATTATTGTACAGCCTTCTTCCCCCCTAACCCCCGCCCGGCGGGGGGACAATAAAGAAAAACCATGAGCGCCCGGGAGAGGAGGGTTGGGGCGGTGAGGTTTTTACTCTCGGACGATACGAAAGCCGACATAGGGGCTCTTGAAGCTGGGGAGGTTGCCGCCGCGCTGGCCGACGCGCTGCTTGGCGGGATCGAGGGCGAAACTACCGCCGCGTAAAACACGCTCGGTGGCGCTAGGGTCACGGGCAACGGGGTCGAGGAGTGAGCTGGTGGCGTAGAAGCTCTTGATGTAGCTATCCTCGCACCACTCCCAGACATTGCCGCAGACATCAAAAAGCCCCCAAGCATTGGGCGCTTTCTGCCCGACTTTATGGGTTTTCTGCCCAGAGTTGGCAAAGACCCAGGCGAGCTTGGGCAGGGTCTCCAGAGTGATCTCGCCCGTTTCGCCCATTTTCGTGGCGGGAAAGAGACCCGTACTTCCAGCCCGCGCCGCGTACTCCCACTCGGCCTCGGTGGGCAGGCGAAAGACCGCGCCACTGCGCTTGCTCAGCCACTGACAGTAGGCTTTTGCATCGTCCCAGCTTGTCGAGTCCACGGGCAGCTCGTCGCCCTTAAACGCCGACGGATTGGCGCGGAATTTTTTCCACTGCGCCTGCGTGACTTCGGTCTCGGAGATAAAGAAGGGCTTGGTAATCCGAACCGCGCGGGCGGGCTGCTCCTCACGGAGTAAGTTTGTCCAGAGTCCTGCTTTTTGTAAAACGCTCTTTTGCGGCTCAGTGAGCCCGCGTGTGAACGTCCCGGCGGGAATCTTGACAAACCAGATGCCCCCAAAGCGTGCCCGACCGAAATCGGGGATTCTGGTGGGATCGCTGTCGGCAGCATCGAGTACCAGGCCGGGCGGCGGTGGATTGGGTGTCCCTGCCACCAGGTTCACGTTGCTAATCCAGAGCGTCGGGTTTTCGGGCGTGGTCTTGGCGATGGAGAAGAGTAGGAGGTTTTTCTCGGGATCGGGGGCGCTGGCGGTGAACTGGACCGCGAAGGGCTTGTCGTCGGTGGTGAGCTTAAAGCTCTCCTCCAGCCCGATACCGCGCACGACGCCTTGGCTGTCTGCCGTGGTGGTGGCAGCGAGAGGGAGCACGTACGGCTGGCTGGCACGGGCCGTGAACCACAGGGTGTAGGTCTCGCCGTCTTTGAGGCCTTCCAGCCGATGGCTGAGCCGCGCAACGGTTCCGGGGCGACGGGCGAGATACTCCAGCCGCATGGTCTCACCTTCATAGCTCACCGACGGCCCATCGCCCACTTTTTTGGGCGTCACTTCCCACCCTGAGCCACTTCGATCGCGCAAATCGGAGACGAGGCCGCGCTTGGGGAACTTGACCACAGGTGGCTCGACAAACCCGACGAGGCTATAGTTGTTCTTGGCGTAGAACTCGCCCCGCGCATTGTTCTCGCCGCCGCCTTTTGCCGTCACGTGGCAGAAAATGCAGGGCTTCATCTCTTTTTTGGCATAGCCCGGCGTCGCGTGGGCCGACACACTGGCCAGAAAGAGAGTACTAAAGAGAAAAAGTCTGGTAGTCGCTCTGATCGGGCGGGCCGTCGGTGAGGTGAAGAACCTTTGCGTCCAGATCCATAACCGCGCTGGTAACCGTGACATAGTGTTGCTCCGGGGGCTCGGCCAGATTCCGGTGGCGACAGAGCCCAAAAGGGTCATCGAGCGTGTCGCGAAGTGCTGTCTGGATTTTCTCCAGTGTGGTCGGCTTTGCGGCTAAGAGCAGCTCTGCCAAGCGGGCTTCGCGGCGGCGCGAGTAGATACGGCGAGGGTTGGGAGGCTCGGTGAGGCCGAGCGCTTCCGGGTTGACAAAGTGATTGGCATGGGTCAAGACACCGTCCACGGGCATCAGCATCCCTTCGGTGTCGGGTGCAGCTTCGATGTCTAAGACAAATCCGGGTGGCTGTGCGATCAGAAAATTTGTCGAACAGGCGCGGGGCTCGCTCGTAATCACCGAAACCGCGTCGTTGAAGTCCCGCTGGCGTAGAATCTCGTAGAAGCGCACGTGGGCGGGCTTGTTAAAGCGTGTCCAGTCGTCGTCGGTGGTGGTGATCCCATTGATCGCCAGCCCGATTCCCTCCGAGTTGAAGCCCAGCTTCGCCCCCACAATCCCGGACTCCGTAAACGCCAGCGTCTGCAAGCCATCCGGCTCGTGTGTGTGCAGAACCGCGCCCTGCACCTCCGGAATCCAGTCCCAGTTCTGCCCGATAATCAAGTGCCCCTCAGTGGTCGCCTCAGGGAGCAGGGCAAAGAGCGTACAGCCATCGGCCTGCGCCTCACGCGCCATGGCCATCTTGCCAAACTGGTAGTAGAGAATCTCGTAGCGGACGTTCAGCGCGACAATGTCCAAAAACTCGAACCCGCCGCCCTCAGCCACGCCCTGCATGCCCGCAAAATAATCTGGGCTCTGGCGCTCGATATGCGTTGCGTACTGCGCCGCAATCTCGTGGACTTGCTCGCGCTCCAGCAGCGTCTCACGCAAGAAACGATCAAAGTACACCGCGATATTGGCCGCGACCCGGTCTTTGAGCTGTGCACCGTGCTGGCGGCCTTGCTCCAGAGCGGAGCCACGAAGGGTTACAAGAGGAAGCATTGTCGCTATTGTACCTACTTAACTTCGCTCGACGGGCTTGGGGTCTTCCGCACCAACGCCTAAGCGATGAATGGCAAGTAGGTCTTCGAGGGAGTGGAGCTTGCGCACGAGGGCTTCGACATACTCCGCCGACGGGGCTTCAAAGTCGAGGCGCAGAACAGCGATCCCTTTGGCGCGGTCCGAGCGGGTATTGATGCCTAAGATAAAGACTTTATTCTCCGAGAAGAAGTCGGTGACGTCGCGCAGGAGGCCCGTGCGGTCGAGGGTCTCGATAATCACGCCGGTCTCGAAGCGCTCGGTCTCTAGTGGGTGCCAGTCTATCGGGCTGAGGCGCTCGGCTTCGTAGGCGGCGACATTGGGGCAGCCCTCGCGGTGGAGGATCATTCCCCGACCACGGGAGACGTAGCCTAAAACCTCATCGCCGGGCAGCGGCAGGCAGCAGCGGCCACGGGTGATCGCCACGCCATCCACACCGCCCGGAGCCAGCGCGAGTTTTTCTTTTCCGCGTGGCTTGGAGAAGTCCTCACTGGTGGGCTTTTTCTTCTCTTTCTCCAGCTCCGGGCGCAGGCGATTGACCACCATCCCCAGCGCCACATCCCCAAAGCCCAGCGCGGCAAAGAGATCGTCCACGCTCTCTTTATTCAGCAAGTTGGCCAGCGGGAGCATCTTCTTGCTGTCTTTAATCACCGCGGTTGAGAGCCCAAGCCGCTCTAGCTCCTCCATGAGGCGCTCACGGCCTTGCACGAGGTTGTCGCTGTACTTGAGCTTGCGGAAGTAGTTCTTGATCTTGCCACGGGCATGGCCGGACTTGGCGTGCATGAGCCAGTCCAGCGACGGCGTGGCCTGGGGACGCGTGAGCACTTGGCAGATGTCACCGTTCTGGAGCTTGTAGGAAAGATTGACGACGCGCCCATTGACTTTTGCCTGCACCAGGTGATCGCCCACATTGGAGTGTACGCGATACGCAAAGTCAATCGGGGTTGCGCCCGCCGGGAGATCCAGAACATCGCCCTTGGGAGTGAAGACAAAGACCTGATCCGTAAACAGATCGGCGCTGGCGCGGGAGAGGAACTCACCCGGGTTGGCCTCGGCCTGCTGGGCATCGAAGAGCTGGGCGCGCAGAAAGGCCATCTTGCGCTCAAAGACATCTTTGCCTACTCGTGCGCCCTCACCCTGCTCTTTATATGCCCAGTGCGCCGCGACCCCAAACTCGGCGGTCTTGTGCATCTCCCAGGTGCGGATCTGCACTTCGAGCGGCTCGCCACGCGGCCCATAGACTTTCGTGTGCAGGCTCTGGTAGAGGTTGGCCTTACGCTTGGCGATGTAGTCGTCGAACTTGCCGGGAATAGGGAGATAGGTCTCGTGGATCACCCCCAGAGCGCCGTAGCACTCCGGGACGGTCTGCGTGATCACCCGAAGCGCAATAAGATCGTAGATATCGGTGAGCTCCAGCTCCTGCTTGATCATCTTGTTGTAGATGCTCCAGAGGTGCTTGGGGCGGCCCTGAATATCCACCTTGAGACCGGCGTGCGTGAAGCCATCGCGTAGCTTCTGGATCGCATCGCGGATGTCGTCCTCGCGCTCTACTCGCGTGCGTGCAATCCGCTCGCTTAGCTCTTTGTACTCGGTGGGATAGAGGTACTTAAACGCCAGGTCTTCGAGCTGCCACTTCACCTGCCAGATCCCGAGGCGGTGGGCGAGTGGCGCGAAGATCTGCATGGTCTCTTCCGCCACTCTTTGCTGTCGCTCGGGGCGCAGCCCTTGAAGGGTGCGCATGTTGTGCAGGCGGTCAGAGAGCTTGATGACCATCACCCGAAAATCGCGGGCAGTGGCCAGTAAAATTTTCCTTAAGTTCTCTGCGGACGAGTGCGTCTCCAGGCGCTTACGGCGGCGCGAGTCCACTTTCCCAGTCTCTGCCTCTTTGGCGGCGGCTTCTTTGGCAGCGGCGGCGAGCTCGGGAGCGAGACGCTCAAAGTCTGCGAGCTTGAGCTTGGTAACCCCATCCACTAAGAGCGCCACTTCTTCGGAGAACCGCTCCTTGATCTCGTCGCGCGTGACGCCACAGTCCTCGATCACGTCATGGAGAAAGCCCGCCGAGATACTCGCCTCGTCCATCTCCAGCTCCGCGAGAATATCGGCGACGGCAACCGGATGGATAATATAGGGCTCGCCGCTCTTGCGGAACTGCCCCTCATGCTTCTGGGTTGCAAAATCGTGGGCGTGCCGAAGGAGCGCCACATCCGCGTTGGGGTTGTAGCGTCTCACTCGCTCTAGGATACTCTCTAGACTTGCCAGCATCGGTAGCGAGCATTATAGTCTATACGGCTAATTCTCGCCTCATTCTCCTGCAAAAAATCTGGTGTGAGCTGTATAGTGTGAAATTTCGTCTAATGAATTATTTTTCAGGTCTAAAATTAGCATCCATGTATTTTTCCTGATATAACTTGGCTATTACCTGTCGAGGAGAAAATTAGTCCTCTTTTATCAAGGTAGAAATGAGAAAACATGGGAAGACGACCTAAAGTATTGACAGAAGGCGCAGAAGCCGCCGCAACGACGCCTGTGGTACGCCGCCGCCGCCGCACGACCGTGGATCATGCCGCTCAAGGACAGATCCTAGTGGCCTCCTTACTGAGTTCACGCGGTGAGCGCGGTGCAACGCAGGAAGAAGCGCTGGCAGTGGTGATGTGGGCACGTGGAATCCACGACGAAGCCGCAGAACTCAAGGCTCTCTCAACACGTGTGCGCCGCGCCAAGACCGAAAACGCCGCCGAGCGCCAGATTGCGCTGATGCTGAACCAGTCCCTCCTCGACGGAGTGATCTCGGGTTCGCTCGCGGTAGATGTCAACGAAGCCGGTGGCATCACCTTCAGCCAAGCCTAAAAAGACAAAAAAAACGCCCCGCTTGAGAAAGCTCAAGCGGGGCGTTTTTTGTTTTATATTCGCAGACGAATCACGTTCCAAGACGCCGCTGGAAGCGTGGCTTTGAGCGTCTCGCCGCTGACGGTTGCTCCGGTTGCCGCTTGCGGCACGACATTATCGGGGCTCTGCTCGGTGTTGACCGCTTTTAGATCGGCGTGGTGCATGGTAATCCACTCCATCACCTCAGCCTTGCCAAAGCCATGGAGCGTGGTGGTCAGCTCCAGTGGCTCGGTGAGGCTGCGGTTGATCGCAAAGATCGTTAATTCATCACCAGACTCGCTCACGACGGCAGATGTTGCCAGATACGGCGCTTTGTCGCGGCTTTTTGAGTCGTACGTGGGGGAGCTGATAGCGGTGCGCAGCGCGGTGCCACGCCCGTACTGGGAGCAGTGCTGGAGTGGGTAGAAGATGGTCTGCCGCCACGCGCCGCCACCAGGCCGGGTCATGATCGGCGCGATCACGTTCACAATCTGCGCAATACAGCCGATCTTGAGGCGATCTGCGTGTTTCAGCATCGCCAGTAGCATCCCACCGACCACCAGAACATCCTCCATGTTGTAGATGTCCTCAAGCTGGGGCCGGACATCGTCCCAGCGCGCCCCAAGCTGGCCCCAGTCGCCGCTGTGGTACCAGACATTCCACTCATCGAAGCTCAGGTTGACGGTCTTCTTGCTCTTCTTGCTTGCCTTCACCGCATCACAGAGCGCCACAGCCTCGGCGATAAAGTCGGCCATGTTCTCGGTCTCGGCCAGAAACGCGGGGGTGTCATTGGCGCGGTTGTTGTAGTACGTGTGCAGCGAGAGGTAGTCCACGTTCTCGTAGCTCTCTTGCAGCGACTCCCACTCCCACTTGCCGAAGCTGGCCATGCCGCGCCCCGATGAGCCACAGAGAATGGTCTCGATACGGCCATCCACCCACTTCATGAGCTTGGCTGTCTCGTTGGCGACACGCCCGTACTCATAGGCTGTGCGCGAGCCCATCTGCCAGGGGCCGTCCATCTCGTTGCCCAGACACCAGACCTTGATGCCATAGGGATCGGCCACACCGTGGCTCTTGCGCAGATCACTGAGCTGGGTGCCGCCGGGATGGTTGCAGTACTCCACCAAGCGCCGCGCATCGTCGGGGCCGCGTGTGCCGAGATTCACCGCCATCATCGCCTCGGAGCCCACTTTTTTGCACCAGCTCATGAACTCATTGGTGCCAAACTCGTTGGTCTCAGTGATTCCCCACGCCAGCTCCAGCCGCCTTGGACGCTCCGCGCGTGGCCCAACGCCGTCTTCCCAGTTGTAGCCGCTCACAAAGTTGCCGCCGGGGTAGCGGATAATCGGCATGGAGAGCTCTTTGACCAGCGAAATCACATCCTCGCGGAAGCCCTCGTTATCAGCCGTCGGATGGCCCGGCTCGTAGATTCCGGTGTAGATATGGCGTCCCAGGTGCTCCGCGAAGCCCCCGTAGACGCGCGGGTCGATCTCAGAGAGGACGAAGTCCTTGTCCAGTGTCAGCGTTGCGTTCATAAAGACAGTTTACAAAATAATCGAGGCTTATGCCAGCGTCACCTCATGTGCACCTGCCGTCACCGCACCGATCACGCTTGCAGTCTCACCCGAGGCGCGGAGCGTTGTGAGCGTGGCATCGGCGTGCTCGGGGGCGACCACGAGCACGAGGCCGACTCCCATATTAAACGTCCGGTACATGTCTGCCTCGGGGACATTACCGATGCTCTGGATACGCTCGAAGATGGGAAGCACCGTGAAGCTGGATTTCTGCACCACCGCGCCGCAGTTTTCCGGAAGCGAGCGGGGGATATTGTCGTAGAAGCCGCCGCCGGTGAGATGCGCCATGGCCTTGATAGTGTCGCCGGCGTCGAGAATCGGCAGGATCGCGGGGGCGTAGCAGCGGTGCGGCGCGAGCAGCTCGTCGGCGACCTCCTCCACCGGGAGCTTACCGATCTCAAATAAGACTTTTCGGGCGAGCGAGTAGCCGTTGGTGTGCAAGCCCTCCGACGCCAGCCCGATGAGTACATCACCGGGCGCTACTTTATCCCCCGTAATGATCTTGCTCTTGTCCACCATCCCGACAATGCAGCCCGCGATATCGTACTCGCCCTCTTGGTACATCCCCGGCATCTCCGCTGTCTCGCCGCCAATTAACACACAGCCACTCGTGCGGCAACCCTCGGCCAGACCCTTCACCACATCGGCTGCGACAATCGGGTCCAGCTTGCCGGTGGCGAAGTAGTCGAGAAAGAACAGCGGGCGTGCGCCCTGCACCAAAATGTCGTTGACACAGTGCCAGACCAGGTCGCGGCCCACGGTATCGTGCTTGCCGGTCATAAACGCCACTTTGAGCTTGGTGCCGACGCCGTCCATGCTGCTCACCAGCACGGGCTCGCGCATGCCGCCAAAGTTGGGCTGGAACATGCCACCGAAGCTGCCCACATCTGCCAGAACACCGTCGTTAAAGGTCGAGCGAATGTGCTGCTTCATCCGCCGCACCGCCTCGTTGCCCGCATCAATACTCACACCGGAATCAGCATAGGTCACGCTCATAAAACTAGCTCTCTTCTCCTCGAAAAGCCGGGTAGAGAGGCATTGGCTCTAAATCCGCCCAGCGCGTTTTCAGGATACCATATGGGCCTTTAGCAAATAGGACTTGTTTTGCGATAGAGAGAGCATCATGAACTTTACTCGGGCTATCTTTGGGAACGGACGCTTCGGCGGTGGCGTGGGCTGACAAGTTCAAGAGAATCTTGTGAGAAACCAGCTCCCGCCACGCGGTGAGAGCTGGATTTTTTGTTTTTCGGGCTTGTGGCTCAATTGGGTAGAGCATCGGTCTTGCACACCGACGGTTGCAGGTTCAAGTCCTGTCGAGTCCACTTTTCTGCGCAAGGACGACGCGGGGAGTTCCCGCCAAGTCCTCGCGCACTTCGATGTTAGTTAGCCCGGCGTCTGCAAAAAGCCGGGCGACGGCCTCCGCCTGTCCTTGTCCCACTTCTACCATCAGCCAGCCGCTAGGTCTGAGCCGTGCGGGGGCTTCGCTCGCCAGCCGCCGGTAGAGTGTCAGGCCATCGCTGCCCGAGATCGGATCAAAGAGCGCGGTGTGCGGCTCAAAGACGCCCACTTCCGGCTCTAGTGTTTTGGCATCTGCAGGCGCAATGTAGGGTGGGTTGCTGACAACTATCTCAAAGCGCTGCTCGGGCGGAAGGGGAGCCAGCAGATCACCGAGGCAAAACGTCACCGCCGCCCCATGTCGCGCCGCATTCTCCCGTGCCACGTCCAGCGCCGCCTCCGAGATATCCGTCGCCCAGACCTGAACGTCGGGCAAGAGCTTAGCCAGTGTGACCGCGATACACCCCGAGCCTGTACCAATGTCCAGCAAACCCTTCGCGAAGCCGGAGGGTGGTGAGCCTAAGCGAGCCGGGAGGTTTATTACCGCCTCGACCAGCAGCTCTGTCTCGGGGCGGGGGATGAGCACGGCGGGCGTGACGCGAAAACTCAGGCCGTAGAAGCCTCGCTCTCCTAAAATATAAGCCAGTGGCTCACGGCTGGCGCGACGGGCAAGCAAAGGCTCCAGGACGCTGGAATCTAGCTCTAGATCAGGGCGCAGTATAAGCTGCTCGCGAGTGAGGCCAAAGGCGTGCTGGAGGAGAAGCCGCGCTTCGGTGCGGGCCTCATCAGCGGCGATTCCAGCATCCGTGAGGCGCTGGGTGGAAGCGATCAGCAGGTCGCGGAGAGCTACCATGCGAGAGCAACCGCATTGCGGGCAGGGTGACGGGGCGGGTGGGGTTTGGTGGGGACACCTGCATCTTTCGTGTCGTCGTTTGGGTTGTTGCCGTAGCCGAGAATGCGGGCTTGTGCCTCTTGGTGCTCGGTGGGGGTGGCGAAGACAAACCAGATGCTGGGCTCCGCATCGTCTGTCGTATCGCGCAGGATCAAGACATAGCGCCCCGGCAGGCGGGGATCGTCGCTGACGCCGCTGAGGGCATAGCCCCAAGAGAAGTAGCGTAGCTCTGTCAGCTCAGCAAAGCTACTTGGGTTTGGCGTGTCGTCGGCGTTGGGCTCCCAGCGCATTGGTCTTTTTCTCCTCTTGGGGCATTTTACCGTAGAATAGCCCCGATGACAGAGACAAACGTGGTGCGCTGGGGACGGATACTGGGGCTGGCGCTGCCGCTGATCGTGCTCAACACGGGCTGGATCGCCAACTCCGAGATGCGCACGAAAGTGACGGAGATCACGATCACGACGCTGTTTATCGGGGTGGCGTTTCTGCTGTTTCTGCTGAGCATTGCCAATGCGCTGGTGCGAAAACTCTCCCCACGCGCGGCACTGCGTCCCGCGGAGTTATTTGCGGTCTATGTCATGCTCTCGCTCAGCTCATCGGTGGCGGGGATTGGCAATCTAGGCTTCTTCACGCCGTTTCTCACCAATGCCTGGCGCTACGGCCCTGAGCGTGGCTGGGAGAAGTTCTTTCCGTATCTGCCTGGGAATCTGCTGGGCCCGCGCGACCCGGCGCGGCTGAAAGACTTCTACGAGGGGCACTCCAGCTTCTTCACTCGCGAGGCGCTGCTGGCGTGGGGACCTGTGCTCGCGTTCTGGGGCGTGTTTCTGTTTTTTCTCTTTGCGACGCTTCTCTGTCTGGCCTACTTACTTCGCCAGCGCTGGGCCGATCAGGAGCACCTGACGTTCCCCGTGGTCGCGCTGCCGCTGGAGCTCTGCCGCGAGGGCGTGCCGCTCTTTCGGAATAAATTGTTTTGGGCAGGCTTTGCGCTCCCCGCGTTCTTCTATACCCTCAACACGCTGGCTGGGATGTACCCGAGCCTGCCATCGCTGCCGTTTAACAAGCCCGTGGACCTAATGGCCTTAAATGCGCCGCCGTTTAGTGGTTTCGGGATGGTCGTGGCGCTGATCCATCCGTCCAGTATCGGCTTTGGGTTTCTGATCAACACCGACATGCTGCTCTCGCTTTGGGTGTTTCATGTGCTCAAGAAGCTGCTGAATTTCTGGGGTGTGACCCAGAACTGGCGGGACTTGGGCACGGACACGCAAAACGAGCACCCTGATCAGTTTCCGTTTATCCAGTTCCAGGCGTGGGGCGCGTGGTTGGTGGTCTGCCTGGCTGCGCTCTTTACCGCACGGCGCTACTTTTCCACACTTCCCCAGCAGCCTGGCGCACGGGTCGCACTCACAGGCGCGGCCATCGGGTTTCTGACCGTCTGGGCGATGCTGGTGCTCGCCGGTGCCCCGTGGTGGCTCCCGCTGGTGATCCTCACGATCTATGTTCTGCTCCAGCTCACCCTCGCCCGCCTGATCGCCGAGACGGCGGTGCTCTCGCCGCTGCTCAACTGGGTGGATCCGCAGAGCATGCTCACGACCCTGGCTGGAACCGCTGCGCTCTCCCCGACAGATCTGGCCTACACCGCGACTCTCTCTTGGTGTAACCTAGACTACCGCGCCGCGATAGCTCCCCAGGCGCTCCAAGGCTTTGTGGGGATGCGCCGCGTGGGCTCCCGCCTGCGCCCGTTCGCCCTCGCCTGCCTGCTCGCCCTTGCGGTCGCTATCGCCTCCGCCCTGCTCTGGGACATGCAGTTCTACCACGTGAACGGCGCGGCGACCGCCAATGTCAACCCCTACCGGCTTGGGATGGCAAGCTCCCCGTGGGCGCAGCTCTCGGGTTGGTGGGCTCGCAACCGCGCCCCGGACTCCCATGCCTGGCTCGGAGCACTCTTCGGCGCGGCCACGACGCTTCTGCTTGGCTTTCTGCGCACGCGCTTTATGGGCTTCCCGCTCTCGCCCGCTGCCTACGTGCTCAACCTCACCTGGGCCAACGAGCTCTTCTGGCTCGATCTGTTTATCGCCTGGGTGCTCAAAGCCAGTGTCCTGCGCTACGGTGGCATCAAGCTCTACCGCACCGCGCTCCCGTTTTTCCTCGGTCTCATCCTCGGCGACTTTGTCACGGGAGCGTTTTGGTCGCTGGTTGGCTTAGGATTGGGCGCGGAAATCTACCGAACCTTCCCAAACTAGCTAAGGTATAATTGGCTATGTCACAGCCGATCTCACGCCGAAAACTGGCGACCCTCGCCTCTGGGCTCTTTGTCGCCTCCCACGCCTCCGCGCAGACCCCGCCGGAGGGAGGCCCCACGGAGGCCCCGCTTACCCGCGACTACGACGCCCCCAAGTTCAAGCCGGGCTGGAAGAAGCCGCAGGTGAACCGCCAGCTGGCGCAGGACTTTATTATCTACGCCCACTCGGACTTGGAGATGGTCAAGAAGCTTTTGGAGAAAGAGCCTGGCTTGCTCAACGCCACCATCGACTGGGGCGGCGGCGACTGGGAGACCGGCCTCGGCGGCGCCTCGCACATGGGCCGCCGGGATATTGTCGAGTTCTTGCTAGAGCGCGGCGCCCGCCCTGACCTCTTCTGCGCCACGATGCTCGGGCAGCTAGAGACCGTCAAGGCATTTCTCACCCTCCAGCCCAAGATGATCGACACCAAAGGCCCCCACGGCTTCACGCTCCACTGGCACGCCCAAGTCGGCGGGAAAAACTCCGAGGCGGTGCTGGACTACCTGCAGTCCATCAAGAAGCTGGAGCTCAAGCCCATTCCGTTTCTCAAGAAATAGCCGGCTTGTAGTACGAGTTTACCCCCGGCTGGCCCGTGAAGTTGGGGGCGTCGTGATCCTCGGCTCCGAGGTACTCAAGTGGCAGCGGCTGGCTCCGTCTCGGAGAGAAGCGCGGCGTACTGCGCTAATATCCCCAGCTTATCGCCGAGATAGTGGAGGCCATGCACACAGGTGATCAGCTCAAACGGCCCCTCCAGAGCGCACTCCGCCAGCGGACTCTCGATCAGGCGCAGATGCGAAAAGCTCTCGCCGCCATCGGCAAAGATCCAGCCACCGCGCCGGACGCCGCGCCTCCAGCCACTCCAGCGGCGCAAACCCCAAGTCTTTGGTGTAGCTATTGGCCCCCGAAAGCCCCCGCTCCCGGTTCATCGTCGAGTTCGCGACTACGGAGGATTGTGCCAGGGATTTATCGTCAAGAAGCATCACGACGGCGTAATTTTCACGACACCATCTTCTTGAAAGACAACCGTTAGTTCTGAATCGCTCAGAAGTGCTGTCCCTAACAAGGGACGGCGGCCCAGCGCGAGCAGCGCCACCTGGGTTACGTCACCGTTCCAGAGAATGGTGGCTATATGCACATCGGTCTTGACGTTATTATCATCCGCCAGATTCGCGACCATTTCCTGCAAGTACGGCAGCTCCAGTGCCGCGACGGCTTCAGGCGGTAACGTGAGTGCGCCCGCAAAACCGGTATCCACCACAAACTCAATGCTCAAGTTGGGTTTACCAGGAAGCACAAAAGTGACGTTCACAAGTGCCTGGAGATCATGAACAATCCCCTGCGTCACGCCACCGACCTCGTGAGGGTTCCTCCTAAGGCAAACGCTGCATTGTAGCCGATTCGCTTCCCGTAAATCGCAGCCCCAGGATGCTTTGCCTGCACCTGAAGACCCGCACGAACCGGATCAGCATCCACGGCGAAGTCACCAGTTTCGACATCAATGGAGACAATCTTGCCAATATTTTCGTCGGTCTCTACCAGAGCACGCACAGTAGCTTCGTAGAGCTCTTCCCCAAGGCGCACAATCTCGTCGCCAGAAAAACGCGGGTGTGGCATAGCAAACATCCTTTCACCTAGATTTTACCATTTCTCCTCAACTAGTGCCGAATTAGGCAACCCACTCCGCGAGGTACTCCATGAGAAGTGCTTCGGGGTTGGCACGGCGTGTCGCTATGTCACCCCGTTCTTCATAAACCAGATTGTGAATAATAATGGGCACGCTTCGCCCGAGGGTTTCAACGAGGATATTTTCCTGATGGAGACGCTGAGCGATGCGCGTGTAGCACTCTATCAAGGCTTCAGAACTCTTCTCATCGCTGCCTTGTTCTGCAAGCCATGTTTGACGAAGCTCCCAGTCGTCTGGATCAACGTAGCCATACTCATGTACTTGCGGCATCTCGGCTGTGTCTTTCCGTAACCAGAAAGCATAGTTCCACTTGGCTTCCTCAGCATCCGATGCCTGCTCTATCTGAGCCAGGTAGTGAGAGATGGTATTAAAAGTGACTGAGAGGCCATCTCTGATACAAACTTCATTGCCCTCAATATCCTCACAGAAACTTGTGGAATAGAGAAACGAGAGAGCATAGATGTCTGAGTACTGCTGGGTATCCCAGGAGCGAATCTTAGCAACAATCCGGGTGTAGGTTTCTTCTTCGAACGACTTCATGATGCACCTCTCCCCTCTTCCCAACCCTCCTCCCGTGATTCTCGGGAGGAGGGGCTGGGGGAGGAGGGCCTACGCCCGCTGCAACGATCTTCGCTTGTAGAGGAACTCGAAGAGGTTGCCTTCGTGGGGCTGGTCCCACGACGTCACCATCGTGGAGATGGGGCCGAGGTTGAGACGGTCGATCAGCGGGCAGTCGAAGAGCTGATCGATGAAGGCTTCATCTTCGGTGATCGCCATCACCACTAGCGACGGGCCGATCTGGGCGAGCATCTCGCTCTGGGGCACCTCGACCACGCTGGCGTAGGGGAAGAGATACTCTTTGTTGGAGAGCGGGTGCTGGAAGTTGTTGCAGTGGATGATGGTCGGGCGCAAGTAGGTGCTGCCATCCAGCTCCACCAGACGCTCACCGGTGCGGTGCTTGGCAGTGACATCCTCGGCCCCCGACGTTTTCAGGCCGTCGGTGACCGCGCCGTCCATCCACTCGGCCATCTTGGGGTTGGCAAAGCCCGAGAGCACCGCATCAGGATCGGCGGCGGGGCGCGGCTCGATAGCGGCGAGCTTCTTGGCCAGCGCATCGGCGATCTCGGCACCGTACTTGGGAACGACCACGGCGCTGGCGTTGATACAGCTCCGGCCGCCGTTGTCGGCAATCGACGACGCGATCACATCGATAAACTCCGGCCAGCGCTCGATCATGTCACTGCCGATGAGGACTTTGCTCCAGCCGGGGCCATGAACACTCACGCCGGGATTGCCTGCGTAGCGCTCGACGGTCGCTTGGTCGCCGAAGATAATCGCACGCTTGCAGTGCTCCATCACGGCGGCGCTCCCCTCGTGGTCCGTGGGGTAGAAGCTAAACGCCTCAGGCGGCGCACCGGCGGCGATAAAGGCCTGAATGATACGAAACGGGGTCCACGGCTCCTCGCGACCCGGCTTGAGGACGATCGGAATCTTGAGGGCGATGCAGGGAATCCAGAGCGAGTTGACGCCCGGGGAGTTGCTGGGAAGCACCACGCCCAGCGCCTCGGTGGTGGCGTAGTAGCTCACGGGGACGCCGTTTTGCTCGCCGTAGCCGTTGTCTAGGACGTCGAGCGGCATTCCACGAGTGAGGCCCTTGAGGATAGTCGGCATCTGGGTGAAGACCTGGTTGATCTTGGCCATGTTGCGCCGGATCATCACGTGCGGCAGGCCACTGGTAGCCGCCAGCTGCGCGATGTAGTCGTCGGGGGTCTGCACTTGTCCATCGCCCAGCGGGAGCGCGGACTCCATGAAGTGCTTCCCGGCCTCGGCGCTGATCTCTAAAAGCCGTGCCACAGGGATATCCCGCAGGCACTCGCGCGACGGCTTGCGCAGGTCGCGGCGGATGACACCGGCATTGACCTGCCCCACATGAGCGACAATCTCGCCGCTCTTGACACTCTTCAGCTCCGCCTTCTCCAGGCTCTCATAAACTTGGCCCCGACGCAGGGTCGGCAGATACGGCAATGACATGTTTTGGATTCCTTTAATGTTCCGGCCGATTGGAACGGCCAGACGGGAGAGCCTGTGGCTACAAAGGCCGTTCCGGCCATAAAAATAATTCAGTATGGGCCGGGTACCCTCGGGGTGGCCCTTGGTAGCGCGAAGCGCTCTCCAGTCCCCCCGCTCTAACCGGGGGGACTACTTCCCGCCTACCGCCATGAGATGGTTTAGCGTGCGCAGATACAGCGTCTTCTCGCCAAAGGCAGGCGTGGCGTTGGTAATCTCGCCTAGATCGCGCCGGGCAAGAAGCTTGAAGGTCTTCTCAGCGGCGATCACGATCAGCTCGCCTTTATTGCTCATCGCCCAGAGCTTCCCCTCACAAAACACGGGCGAGCCGTAGAAGTTCCCGCCCACACGCTCCAGCCAGATTGTCTCTCCCGTCTCGGGCTTGACGCAGTGGACAATGCCTCCATCGCCCCAGAGAAAGAGCAGGTCGTTGGCATAGAGTGGGCAGGGAACATAGGGCGTGTTGCGGGTCTGCTTCCAGGCGATCTCCGGCTTGCCGCCGTTCGCGCCCGGCTTTAGTGCCACAAAGAGCCGGCTACCATTTCCCACGCCCGTTCCCGCAAAGATCAGCCCGGCGGCAACGGTTGGGGAGCCGACACAGCGGTAGGTAAAGAGCCCTGGTGTCTCCCAGAGCACTTTTCCGGTCTTGGCTTCGACGCTGGTGATTCCCTGAAGTGTGCTCGCAAAGAGCAGCTGCATCGGCGCAGTTTTCTCGGGCTGGTAGAGCATGGGCACGGCGTAGGGCGCGTCTTTACTGGGCCGCTTGACCTCCCAGCGCGTCTGGCCAGTCTTGGCATCTAAAGCCAGCAGGCTCCCCGGCGCGTTCTCGGGCTCGCGGGAGAAGATCAGCATGCCATCATAGAGAATCGGGGCCGATGCGCCTCCATGCTGGGTGGGAAAGGCACCAAACTCCCGCTGCCAGACCAGCTTTCCCACCAGTGAGTGCGCCGTCACCACAAAGTTCTCATCGCTGGGCCAGGTGGTGTAGACCCGCTCTTTATCCACCGTGGGAGTCGCGCTGGCCGCCGTGTTGAGCTCGTGGGTGTGGTAGGCCTTGTAGTCAAAGCTCTGCCGCCAGCGCTCTTTTCCCGTCTTGGTGTCCAGACAGACCAAGTGCCGCTTCCCCGCCTCGCGCTGGGCCGCCGTCACAAACACCGACTCGCCCATGAGCACCGGCGACGAGTGCCCCTCGCCGGGCAGTGTGGCTTTCCAGCGAATGTCTTTCTCCGTAAAGTCCGCCGCGACTCCCGTGGGCAACCCGATCCCCGTGCCATTGGGTCCTCGAAACCGTGTCCAGTCTTGCATGCGCTCATTTTACCTGTCAAACTGAGCTGTGACGATTCGAATGGATGATTTACGCGGCCCGGAGATTGCGCAGCTCTTGGAGGAGCACCTCACGGACATGCGGGCGGTCTCGCCGCCGGAGAGTGTCCACGCGCTGGACTTAGACGGCCTACGCCAGCCCGAGCTCACGTTCTGGACGCTCTGGGACGGCGACACTCTGGCAGGCTGCGTCGCCCTTAAAGAGCTCACCCCCCAGCACGGCGAGCTCAAGTCCATGCGAACTGCGTCGGCGTCTCGGCGCCGAGGAGTCGCCGCCAAGCTTCTTCAGTACGTCCTTGACGAGGCCAGCGAGCGGGGCTACACGCGCCTCAGCCTGGAAACGGGCTCACAGCCGTTCTTTGCCCCCGCCCACCAGCTCTATGCACGCTTTGGGTTTGTGGCCTGCGGCCCGTTTGCCTCCTACAAGGACGATCCCAACAGCACTTTTATGACCCGCACGCTCGCCGCGCGCAGCGATGGCACGGTGCGCCTGACCCGCTTCGCCGCCACCGATGCCCCCGTGCTCTGCGCCGGCGACCACGACCCCGAGCACCGCCTGCGCTTCGACTTTCCCGCAGACTTTGTCCCCAGCCTCGCGCACGCCGAAGCCGTTATCGCACGCTGGGAACAAGAGCGCCTAAGCGGGGTACGCTTTCCCTTCGCGGTCCGCGACGCACACTCGTCCACGCTCCTCGGTGGTTGCGAGCTCCAGCCGCTTGAGAGCGACAGCCAGAGGCGCACGGCCAACCTCTCCTACTGGACCTACCCCGAGCACCGCGGCAAAGGGGTCGCCACCCGCGCAGTCGCATTGGCCTGCCAGCTCGCCTTCGAGACATACGGCTTCGAGCAGCTTGAGCTGCTCACTGCCCCCGACAACACCGCCTCCCGCCGGGTCGCACTCCGTAGTGGCTTCCAAGAGCTCGGCCTGCGCGACGGCGAGGTTCTCCACACGCGACTCTCCTAGCCGGGTGTCATAAGAGTGCGCCGCCCACAGCGCTGACGTTCTACACGCTAAGCACCACGAAGGTGGAGGGAGGGCAGTTTCTCGATACCGAGCACTACCCCAAGCTAGGCTATATCGCCGCGACACCCGAGCTCTCCCTTACCCATCTGGAGAGTGTCGCCCCCCAAACGACCTTGCCGAAGGGATCGAAAGCGTCGGTGATCCAGGTACGGCTCACTCCTGAGGACACCAAGAAGCTCGCTGCCTTCACCCAAGGAGCGCTCCATAAGACCATCGTCATCCGCTTGGGCGAGACGATCCTCATGGCCCCCAAGGTCAACGAAGCCCTCACCCGCCCCGACCTCGGGATCGCGCTACGTGAGGGACCGAACACGCCGACCATCGAAGCGGGCCTTAAAAAACTCGCGGAGTAGGCTCCCCAAACAAAAGCCCTCTTCCTGTGAGCTTGCGAACAAACCGGGGAAGAGGGCAACGAGCCTAAGCGAGTGGAGATGACAGAGAAGCCTAGTAAACGCCCTCGATGGCCTTGGTCTCTAGTGCGCCAAACGGGCGGACTTCGGCGACGCCGTCCCAGGGGAAGCGTCCCCAGGGGGTGCGGCGTAGGGCTTCGTCGCGCTCCAGGAAGCGCGGCATGAAGAATTCTTTGGTGAGCGTGGAGAGCTCGACGCGGCCCCAGGTGTCGTAGTCCACGGTGGTCTTGGTGTCGTTGGGATCAACGACGCGCAGGATCGCACGGGGCTGTGGGGCGTGGTAGGTGATGGAGTAGTTGTCCTCGCGGGTCACCGGGCGGCTCTGGGCGAGGCCCATGAGCGTGTTGCCGTAGGTCGGGACAAACTGAGCGCGGTTGTCGAGGATCTCCTCGATCAGGAAGCGCACGGTCTGTGGGTTCATCGACGTGCCACCACAGAAGACGCCTTTAATGCCTGCATCAGGCACATTGACGTACTCATCCAGCGCCTCCAAAAGCAGCGGCGTGGTGAAGAGGCAGCTAATCTTCCGGTGCTTGAGCAGAGTCGCGCCTTGTTCCACGGCGTGCTTCTTGTATTTTTTCGCCGTCTCGAACTCTTTGTCGGCGATCAGGCGCTTCACCCAGCGCGGGTCCAGATCCGTGTGGTAGCACGAGCCGCCACGGAAGTTGGCCAGGTGCTCAATGGAGAGGCGTAGGCGGCGTGGGCCGGTGGGGCCGAGCATCAGCCAGTTGCCGCCCTTGGGGAAGAACTTGTCGTCGAGCCCCTCAGAGAACTCCTCGTAGTCGTGCTTGTGGTCGTCCCAGCCGATGCGCTGCTTGGGCATCCCGGTCGTTCCACCCGTCTCGAAGACAAAAAAAGGACGCCCCATGTATTGTTTCGGCACCCAGACTTCGTTGGGCAGATCGCGTAGCCACTCATCCTGGAAGTGTGGGAACTGGGCCAGGTCAGCGGCGCAAGTGACGGCTTTTATCGGGTCGAAGTCCGCGCTCTTGGCCCAGTCCAGCCAGAAGGGGCTGCCGGTCTCGGGAGAGAAGTGCCAGGAAATGATCTCGCGCACATGGGCATCGAGGGCATCTTGCGCGGCCTGGATCGCGTCGGGGGAAACAGTGCTCATAGTTTTAGGATACCTGAAAGCTCTAACGAAATCTTCGTGGAAGAGTTCCGTGCAAAGTGTGGCATAATTGCCCTATGCAAGCAGACCCTAAAAAATGGGAGAAAGAGATCGCGGCCTTCGAGGCGGCGGATCGGAAACGCTTCCCCAGACCTGGCGGCATTGTTTTTGTCGGGAGTTCGACGATTCGGATGTGGAAGAGCCTCGATAAGGACTTCCCTGGCTACGGCACGCTCAATCGGGGCTTTGGGGGCTCCCAGCTCCCCGACTCGACCCACTTTGCGCCGCGCATCTTGCGGCCCTACCAGCCGCGCCAGATTGTTTTATTCGCGGGCACCAACGATATCAATGCTAAGCGCACGCCTCCCCAAGTGGCCCAAGACTTCAGTGATTTTGTGCTGACGGTGCGCTCACTTCTGCCACGAACGCGGCTCTCGTTTATCGAGCTGACCTCCAGCCCCAGCCGCTGGGCACAGCGCGATGCGGTGGTGGAGACCAATCGTATTATCCAGCGCCTCTGCCAGCGCAACGGTGTGGACTTTATCCCGGTGCGCGAGAAGCTCTTTGGCCCGAGCCGTGAGCCGCGCCCAGAGCTGTTTATCACCGACAAACTGCACCTCAACGCCGACGGCTACAAGATCCTCGCCGAGGCCGTGCGCCCGTTTCTGAGCCGCTAAGATGAAAGAGCGCCTCGTCTCCCTGGATGCCTACCGTGGCTTTGTGATGCTCCTCATGCTCGCCGAGGTGCTCCACTGGGAGGATATCGCCAAGGCGGTTCCCGGCAACGCCTTCCTCGCCTTCATGGGCCACCACCAGAGCCACGTCAGCTGGGAGGGCTGCTCCCTCCACGATCTGATCCAGCCCTCGTTTTCGTTCTTGGTAGGAGTCGCGCTCCCCTTCTCGCTGTCCAGCCGCCTCGCTCAAGGCCAGAGCAAGGCACAGCTTATCCGCCATGCTTTTGGGCGCGCACTCACCCTGATCCTCTTGGGGATTTTCTTGCGCTCTCTGAGCCATCCTCAGACCTACTTCACCTTTGAGGACACGCTCACCCAGATCGGACTGGGCTACGGTTTTCTCTTTCTTCTGGGCCTCGCACCACGCAAAGTCCAGTGGGCCGCGCTGGGCGTGATCTTAGTGGGGTACTGGGCGGCGTTTGCCCTCTCCCCGCTCCCTCCCCCTGGCTTTGACACCCTCACGGTTGGAGTGAAGCCGGAGTGGCCGCACCACCTCTCAGGGTTTGCGGCGCACTGGGAGAAGAACGCCAACGTTGCGATGCGCTTTGACCAGTGGTTCCTCAACCTCTTCCCCCGCGAGGAAACGTTTCGCTTTAATGGCGGCGGCTACGCGACCCTGAGCTTTATCCCAACCCTGGGGACGATGCTCCTCGGCTTGCTGGCGGGCGGTATCCTGCGCAACACGCAGTCGCCCCAACAGCGCCTTCGGGTCTTTCTGATGACTGCCGCCGTCTTGCTTCTGGTGGGCTCACTGCTGGGGTGGCTGGGAGTCTGCCCGGTGGTCAAGCGCATCTGGACACCGTCGTGGGTTCTCTTCAGTGGCGGCTGGTGCTTTGTGTTTCTCGCGGCATTTTATTATTTTGTTGATGTGCGAGGCCAGAAGCGCCCCGTCTTTGCGCTGGTGGTGATCGGGATGAACTCGATTGCGGCCTACTGCCTCTCCTGGCTGGTCATGGAGTTGGTAGAGAAAGCACTCTACCGACACCTCGGGCATACTCCATTTCTGATTTTTGGTACGGCCTACGAGCCACTGCTTCATGGAAGCGCCACTCTGGCACTTCTCTGGTGGATTCTCTTTTGGATGCACCGCCGTCAGCTATTTCTACGAATCTAAGGAAAAACAACAATGAAGATTTCGATCGCGGGCTATAGTGTTCATGGCCTTCTCTCTGAGGGCAAGACTGATATTTTTGGCTACCTGGAGAGCTGCCGCTTTCGCTATGGCCTCGACACTGCCGATATCTGGAACGGGCTCTTGCCCTCGCTTGAGAGTGGCTTTATCCAGAAAGTGCGCCAGGGGCTCGAGGAGCGCGAGCTGACTCTGGTCAACTACCACGCCGACGGCTGCCATGTCTGGGAAGACTCTGCCGAGGCGCGGGCCAAGAATCGGGAGCTGGCCTTTGAGCACTTGAGAGTGGCGGCGGCGCTGGGGGCCAAGACGGTGCGCATTGATACGGGCGGCAAGCTGGAGCGCATGAGCGCCGAGCAGCTTGAGATTATCTCCAACCAGTTCCGTGAGTACTGTGAGTTTGGGCAAGAGCATGGCTTCTCCGTCGGCCCGGAGACCCACTGGGGCATCTCGCTAATCGCCGACAACATGGAAGACATCGCCAAGACCGTCGCGCACCCGGCCTATGGGATCCTGCTGCACATCGGGCACTGGGAGCTGGGCGACCCCGATGAGGGCGATAGGCGGCTCGCGCCGTATGCGATTCACACCCACGTGGACGCCAAGATCACTCATAGCTGCCTAGCCGAGAAGATGCAGCTCTTGCTGGATGCGGGCTACACCGGCTGCTGGGGAGTCGAGCACCACTCCAAGAAAAACGAGTACGCCGAGATTGCCGTGCAGCTCGCGATGGTGCGTCGTGTGCTCTCGCGCCTGCTCTGGGAAGAGCAGAGCCAGGCAAGCACCGTGCACCGAGGCAACCCGCTCCTCACCGACGAACAAGAGGGCCGCACGTCAAAGCCTGCGTGAACCGTCGGCAAGTTTGTTGCGTCTACGGTGGCATGAAAAAGATACTCTTTCTTGCTACCGTCGCGCTGGCCACGCTGAGCCTGCCCGCCGAGGCGCAGAAACCCGACAAGCAAACCCGTAAAGCGGAGCGCAGCACCATAGCACAGCCGCTCCGCAACCATAACTCCGTCACGGCGCTCGCGGAGGCACTTCAAGCACTCACGCTCACCGAGGCGCAAAATAAAAAGCTCGAAGGCGCGGCCTTTAAGCTAGAGGTCGAGATCCTGGGAATGCTCACGCCCGAGCAGCAGGCACAGTTTAAAGAAGCGCAAGAGCGCCTGAAGAAGCCCGCACGCGGGAATGGGAAAGAGAGCACGGCGGCCACGCCGCGCAGTCCTCTGACAGAGCTCCAGGAAAGCCTCAAGCTCACTGCGGGCCAGAAAGACCTTACCGACCCGATCTTCAACGCCAGCCAGAAGCAGCTCACGGAGCTGGAAGATAACGTGCAAAAAAGTGGCGGAGCAAAAGACCCACAAGTGCGTAAAGAGGCCACACGAAAATTTAAAGAACTTACGGAGAGCTTGAAGACCCGCCTGCGCTCTCTTCTTAACCCAACTCAGCAGACAACTCTGGATGCCTGGAAGCCTCGAATGCGAAAATAGGGTCTTAGCACAGAAGCTGCAAAGCCTCTCTTTGTTTCTTCCCATGCTCAGGAGCCCATTTTGGGGGCTGGAATGGCAGGCCACACAAGCGCACGTCGTGTGGGCGTTCCCTCCTGGGAGCTGACTCACTTCCGCAGCGAGGGCAATGGCAACACTCTCTCCGCAACAGGAATCTCCTACATCGAGCGCGACCGTGCCCGCAACAACTCTCGAAACTTCTACGGCTTCGGGCTGGGAGTCTATGATCTGCGCCTCGATGTTGCTGGTAGCCCTACTAGTCCTATCTTCGCCAGCAGTCGCGCAAGAGCCACGAGCCTAGGAACACAAGACAAGAGTGGTATCCGTGTTGTCCCGACATTCTTACTGGGTTTCTCCTTAAGCACGAAGACTTTCCTCGAAGTGCGCTACACGGACCTCGGCTCGCTCTCTGGGGTTCGTGCCGACCAGTACAACGCCACCTTCGTCCTGCGGCTCTAGGTAGCGTTTAATCCTGCAAGGGGTACAATCCTATCATGAAAGTTATTGTGACGGGTGGAAGTGGTAAGGCGGGCGCGTATGTTGTCCGTGAGCTCGCGATTGCAGGCTATCAGGTGACGAACCTGGATCAGCGACGGCTTGAGGGCCTGCCGGGGCAGTTTATCAAAGTGGATCTCTGCAACGCAGGGGAGGTCTACGATGCCCTTGCGCAAGTGAAGCCCGACTTTGTCTGCCATGTCGCGGCCAATCCCGCGCCGAGCGGCGATCCCCGTCAGACGGTCTTTGCCAACAACACGCTCTCGACCTATCACATGCTCCAGGCCGCTGGAGATTTTGGGGTCAAGCGCTTTGTCTATGCCTCGTCCGAGATGGCCACGGGCTGGCTGACCACCGATCAGCTCCCGGCTAAGTTCCCCTTCGATGAAGAAGACCGCACCACCACTCCCAATGCCTACGCGCTTTCCAAGTACTTAGGAGAGGTAATCGCCGACTCCCTCTCGGTGCGCTACCCTGAGATGCCGATTGTCTCCCTACGCATCAATAATGTGATTACGCCAGAGACCTACACCTGGCTGGCAGATCGGCGAGCAAGCTATCCCCACGGCGGAAGCGGCAACTTCTGGAGCTACATTGATGTGCGCGATGTCGCCACTGCGTTTCGTTGCGCGATTGAGGCCAGCACAATCAGCCACGAGGTCTTTCTCATCGCCGCCGCCGACACCTGCCTCGAGACCCCACTCCACAACGCGCTCCAAGACCACTACGGCAACGAAGCGCTCGCACTCTTGGCTGAGGGCCACGGCGAGTTCCAGTCCGTCTTTAATTGCAGCAAGGCCGAGCGCATCTTGGGCTGGAAAGCCGTACACTCCTGGCGCGACCAGTAACCCCCTCATTTTCAACGAGTGCTCAGTCGGTGAAGTGCCCAGCGTGCGTGCTCGCGCACCATCTCCGAGGGATCGGTCTGGGCAACCAACGTCAGAGGCGCGAAAGCTTCTTGCCCTCCGACATTTCCCAGCGCCACACAGACATTGCGCCGTAGCCCCGTGCGGCCTGTGCGCAGGATCGGGCTTCCGGCAAAGCGCACCTCAAAGGCCTCGTCGGTGGCCAGAAGTACAAGTAGCTCTAGCAAGTCCACGCGCCCCTCGCCGCCGTAGAGTTTTTGCTCACGGGCCACCTGCGCCTTGTCGTTCCACGGGCACGCCGCGAGGCAGTCGTCGCAGCCGAAGATATGATCGCCCATGAGAGGCCGCAATTCTTCTGGGATGCTGCCGTGGAGCTCAATCGTGAGATACGAGATGCAGCGGCGTGCATCAAGTGTCATGGGGGCAACAATCGCGCCCGTCGGGCAGGCCGTAATACAGCGTGTACATGTCCCGCAGTGGTGATGGGCAAACGGTGGGTCGGGCTCCAGCTTCAGCGATGTCAGAAGTGCGCCCAAAAAGAAAAAATTCCCGAGCTTGAGGGAAATTAAATTTGTGTGCTTGCCCTGCCACCCCAGCCCCGCCCGCGCCGCCAGCTCCCGCTCCCGGATCGGCCCCGAGTCCGTGTAGCCCCGGCTGACCGTCCCCGGAAACTCCTCCGCCAACCAATCACGCAGCGTGTTGAGCTTGTCCCACATGACCCTATGGTAGTCCGCGCCCCGTGCATAGCGTGCGATGAGCCCTCCTCCCCTTGTCCCTCCTCCCCCTGCCCCTCCTCCCAACCCTGCGGAGGCAGGGAGGGAGAGGGGAGAATTCCCGTCTCTGACTCCCCTCCTCCCGGGATCGGGAGGAGGGGCAGGGGGAGGAGGGTACGGAAAATCGTAGCTTTGGGCGACGACGATCACGCTTCGGGCTTTTCCCAGCAACTTCTGTGAGTTGAGCGGGCCACCGCGCAGGCGCTTGCGGGTCTTGAGGTAGCTCATCTCGCCGTGGTAGCCTGCCTCCAGCCATGCATCCACAAATGCCGCGTGGCCGGGTGCGGCAGGCGTGGTAAAGCCCACATCATCAAAGAGCGTCAGCGCATACTCACGGACGATCTCGTGGATTCCCCCGGTGAGAGCGGGGGAACTGGAGAGCGTCGCAGGCTCCGCGGCAAAGGGCGTGCCGCCCATAAAATTCGGTATGGGCGGCACGCCCTTCGTAGCCGAAGGCTCTCCAGCCCCGCCGTTCTCATCGGCGGGGTTATCGGTTTGCTTCAATAAACTCTGCCCAGACACCATCGGGGTGCCAGATATCGTGTAGATCGTCGAGCGCCTCAGTCTCATCATAGCCGTTACGCAAGCGCCAGAGGTAGAGAAAGGCCGATGCCCGCATGTTCGCCGCGCAGTGGACAAAGAGCTTTTGACCCTGGCGTGCGTCCATCGCGGTGCAGAATGCGTCGAGATTCTCACGCGTCGGGTTGCGCCAGATCACGGGGATGCGCACGAACTCCATACCCAGTGCCATAACTTTCTCAGGCTCCTCGGGGAACCAAGCATCAGACTCATCGGGCAGGAGGTTGAGGACGCACACAAAGCCCTCTGCGGCGATGATCTCGAGCTGCTCGGGCCGCACCAGCCCCGAGGTTCCGAGGCTGTCGTCCAGCCAGAGAAAGTCGCGAATTTGGTGTAGGCTCTGGCTCATGTGCCCCAGACCCGCGGCGAGTGCGCCTCATCCTCGACCACTTGATTGTGCCGAAAAATGTGCTTTGCGTCCTCGCTCCACGACTCCCAGGTGGTCTTGGGGACAGTGATGACGGGCGTGCGCAGAAAGCCACGCTCGTAGACAATGGCGTACATCGTGCGCGGGTAGTCGGCATCGTTGGGCATGCCACGGTGCCACATCCTCATATCACGCAAGATAAAGCTCCCGGCCGGCACTTCCGTCCGCGCCGAGGGGAATGCGGCGGCGCGGGCATCGTCTACGGGGCCCTGTGTCAGATGCGTTCCCGGCCACACCTCCGTGGCGCCGTTGGCAATTGTAAAGTCGCAGAGGGGTATATTGAGAACTAAAGTCGCGACGGGATGTGGGACGCCCATTAGGTTCGCCGTGTCGCGGTGTACGGGCTGAATCCCTGATCCAGGCAACGCACTGTTGGTATGAAAGAACGCGCACTGTAAATCATCCCCCAGAAGCGCTTTCATGATCTGCACCGCAATCGGCTGCGCGGCGAGCTGCGTGTCGGCAATCGGCAGGTTCAGCGGTGGGAAGAATCCAATGTGGTTCTTGCCAAAGGTCTTGCCCTCCAGCGCTTCCAGTCCGCCTTTGCTGGCGATAAAGCGCTCCAGCTCAGCCTCGTAGGCCACGCGCACCGTCTCCAGAAACGCCAGATCATAGGCATCCTCGATCACCACATAGCCCACATCGTTAAAAGTCTGCACTGCCTCGTGCAGGCGCTCGGAGGAGAGCAAACCTGCCACTTTTTCGTCCTCAGATAGTTTCATGGAGATATTCTACCTGCCCTCGCCGTCTTGCCACGCCGACGCTCTCGTGAGATACAATCGGGCTATGGGTGAGATTCAAGTGATTCTTCTAAATGGAGCGTCGAGCTCCGGGAAAACGACTCTGGCAAAGGCGCTGCAAAACCAGCTCACGACTCCCCATGTCTACTTTGGCGAAGATGACTTCTGGTCCAAGCTCCCGGAGCGCGGCAATCCACGGGATCACTCTTTTGAGTTTCGCTACAAACTTTACTACGGCTTTCTTCACTGCATCGCCGCGCTGGCAGACTGTGGAAACTGCGTTATTGTAGATACAGTTGCCGATGACAACGAGGCACTGGTGGCCTGTGCGCGGCTGCTGAGCAAGGCCAATGTGCTCTTTGTCGGGGTGCATTGTGACCTTGCGGTACTGGAAGCACGTGAGCAGGCACGGGGAGATCGGAGCCTTGGCACGGCGCGACGGCAGCATGAGCGTGTCCACACTCACAGCCACTACGATATCGAAGTAGACACGTCTAAGTCGACCACGGCGGAGTGCGTCGAGGCCATTCTAAACGTGCATAGCGCTCCTCCCGCTCAGAGTGCTTTTGAGAGACTTCTCACCACTGCCTGAGCCAGTGCTTCGTAGCCCGCAGGGGTGAAGTGGACATTGCGTGGCTGCTGATCAGCCACCACAGTATGCAAGTCGTTCATGGGAACCTGGAGCTCCGTCATGACTTTCTTGACGATCTCGTTATAGGCACGCTCGCTACCTGCGATCCGGCCTGTGGTGCCCTCGGGAACCGCCGTTGTTGTGGCCCAGATGAGCTTAGCTTTTGTGGCCTTAAGCCGCGTCACTAGCGCTCGCAAATTCGCTTCATACTCAGTAAGCGATAAGAGCTGCTTACCTTTCTCCACGGCGACCATGGTGCCTTTCTCATCCACAAACTTCAGGTCATGGAGGCCAAAGTTCACATGGATGACATCCCAGGGTTTTTCGCCCAGCCACTTGTCCAGCTCGCGCACACCAAAGCCGCTGTTGGAGCAGTTGACCGGGGGATGGATCACATTGGCCTTGCCATCGAGTAGCTTGCGCACCGGGAGCGTGTAGCCCATGGAGATTGAGTCGCCGATAAGCAGCACACGTGGCAGGCCGGGCACTTCGGCGATGGGACGAAGCGCCGGATCCAGCTTGGGTTGCTTTTTCAACCAGCCAATGCCCTCTAGAAAACCCTCCATCTGGGCAATTGTCTTGCCCAGATACGGCTCCTTGTTGAAGAAGCCATGCGCCTGATCGGGGTAGACCACCAGCTCCGACTTCACTCCTACCGCACGCTGGGCATCGCGAAACGCCTCCGCCGTCTTGATGGGAACGAGCTTATCTCTATCGCCAAAGAAGACGAGAGTAGGAGGGCTCTCTTTTCCAATGTTATGGAAAGGTGAAAACTCTTTAAAGCGCTCCCCGACCCGCTCGTTGCCGTAGCCACCAGGGCCGTTGTCGTAGACTGGATTAAAGAGCACCAGTGCATCAGGCCGACACGAGATAGCTTTGTCGTCTTTTGGGTCGTCGAGCGCTTGAATCATCCCACAGTGCGACGCCAGGTGCCCTCCTGCCGAGCCGCCGCCCGCCCCGAGGTGCGTCGGGTCTATTCCCAGCTCGGTGGCATGGCTTCGCACCCATCGCACCGCGCTTCGGGCATCCTTAACACTCGTCTCGGGCGCTTTACCTTTCTCAGCCAGTCGGTATTGGGCGCTGATCGCTACCATGCCGCGTGCCGCCAGCGCCTTTGCTTGCGGGTAGAGTGCCGTGGGCGTGCCGCCCGTCCAGCCGCCGCCATGGAAAAAGATAAACCCAGGCCGCTTATCGCCCACCTTCCAGCCCGTTGGCTTGAAGACCTGCAAGACCAGCGACTTGCCGTCGGCTTCTTTGTAGGGAGTCGCCTCCTGGGCCTGTGCACCGCTAGACGTGAGCATCGCAAGGGCAAGCGCTGCAAGAAGAATACGTTTCATTTGGGTAAGCCTCCGAACTGTTTTTCGTAGCGCGTCTTAAACGGATTGACTTTCGGCGCGGTTTTATACGCGTCCTCGTTCTCCAGACAGGGCAAGATACTCGCCCACCAAGAATCGTAGGCCTTATCCAGTTTCTGCACCAGCGCGGGGTTCTGCGCCGAGATATCGGTTGCCTCGCCGGGGTCAGACTCTAGGTCGAAGAGCTGCCAGCGGGCGCTTGCGTTTTGGGTCGCCACGGCGTTGTAGTGAGAGAAGCGCACGCCCGCACTGCTATACTTATTGGGGGGCTGTCCTGGCTCCCAGCGCCCCGTATGCATAAAGAGCATACGCTCACCCCACTTGACACTTGGGTTCTTGAGCAGCGGCAGGAGGCTACGGCCATCGAGCCCACGCGGCGCCTTGGCTCCCGTAATGTCGGCTAGAGTCGGCAGAATATCAAGGTGCGCTGTCAGCCGGTCACAGTCGGCGGGCATGAGGGTGCCCGGCCAGCGCCAGAACGACGCCGCGCGGGTGCCGCCCTGGTAGACTGTGTTCTTCGATGCCCGCATGCCTGCGTTGAATACTTTCACGCCCGCCGTGCCGCCGTTATCGTTCATGAAGATCACCAGCGTCTCCCGCTCAATATCTAACGCCTTGAGCTTCTCTAACAGCTTCCCGACATTGTCGTCTATATTGGCGATCATGCCAAAGAACTTCGCCGCCTGCTTATCGGCTACTTTTCCTGTATAGCGTGCCTCGTCCTCGGGGCGCACTTGCAGCGGGCCATGCGGGGCGTTGGGGGTGATATAGGCAAAAAACGGCGCTCTCGTGCCACGTTTTTCTTCGATCCAGCGCGTGGCTTGGGCGAAAAACACATCGGTGCAGTAGCCCTTGGTCTTCTCAAAGTGCCCGTTGTGCCAGATCGCCGGGTCGAAGTAGGTGTTTCCCGGAGCGTCGCCGCAGGTTCCCGGATAGCTCTGCCCAATCCCACCCGCGCCATGGATGAAGACCTCATCAAAGCCGCGCTTATCAGGCTGGTAGGCATCTTCATCGCCTAGGTGCCACTTGCCAAAAATCCCCGTGGCGTAGCCTGCGCTCTTTAATACTTGGGCTAGTGTGGTGGCTTTAAGGCTCAGGCGCTCGCGCTCGTAGATCGTGTGGCTGATCCCCGAGCGCATCTCGTGCTTGCCCGTGAGCAGTGCCGCACGCGTGGGTGAGCAGGTCGGGCTGACGTGAAAGTGCGTGAACCGAACGCCTTCGTCGTGGAGGCGGTCTAGGTTGGGCGTCTTAAGAACCGGGTTGCCGTGGCAGGAGAGATCGCCAAAGCCCTGGTCATCGGTGAGGATAATAATAATGTTGGGCCGCGCTGCAAACATGAGAGTCTGTTCGGCGCGACCCGCAGGATTTCCTTTACCCTGCCCTTTACTTCTCGCCGAGGGCCTTGAGGTCTTTTTCCGCCTTGCGATTGTGCAGGAGGCGCTGGTACTCAGGGGAGATGACTTTGACAAACTTAGTCAGCTCGGTGTCCCAGTTGTCCAGAAACGCCTGGCCGCGCTTGCTGCCGGTGTACTTAACATGCGCCTCGATCAGCTCACGGAGCACGCCCGCGTCGTCATCGGAGAGGATATCTTTAAGAACAGGGGGCAAGTTGGTGGGGAAGAGCTCCCGGATCAGCGCGACATCGTTGCCTTCGACAGGGCCGCAGCCTGCCGCGAGATCTTGGTTGATGCGCTTGGGGAAGCCGCCCTTGAGGTCGTAGACAAAGGCGACCCCGCCCGACATTCCCGCCGCGAAGTTGCGCCCGGTGCGGCCTAGAACCACCGTGATGCCGCCGGTCATGTACTCGCAGCAGTGGTCGCCGACGCCTTCCACCACGGCAACGGCGCCTGAGTTGCGCACACAGAAGCGCTCCCCGACCGCGCCCGTGAGATAGGCCTCGCCGCCGGTTGCGCCATAGAGTAGGGTGTTGCCCGCGATGATGTTCTCCGATGCGTCGAACTCGGGGCAGATGTCTTGGGGTGGGTGAACAATAATCCGGCCTCCTGACATCCCCTTGCCGACATAGTCGTTGGCATCCCCAACAAGCGTGAGCTGCATTCCGGGCGCGAGAAACGCACCGAAGCTCTGGCCTGCGGAGCCGGTGAAGTCAATCTGGATCGTACCATCGGGGAGCCCAGCGGCCTCGTAGCGCTTGGCGACTTCTCCGGAGAGCATCGTGCCACAGGTGCGGTTGTGGTTGAAGATCGGCATGGTGAACTTCACCGGACGCGCATCTTCCAGTGCGGCCTTGGCCTGCTCGATCAGCTTGTAGTCCAGCGCTCCAGTGAGGCCGTGATCCTGGTCTTCGACTTTACGCGTCGCGACATCGGCTCCGGCAAACGGGGTTCCCACAAGAATTGCGGAGAGATCCACGCCCCGTGCCTTCCAGAAGCGCACGGCATCGCTGGTGTCGAGATACTCCGTGCGTCCGATCAGCTCGTCGAGCGTGCGGAAGCCGAGCTCGGCCATTAATTGGCGCACTTCTTCGGCCACATAGAAGAAGTAGTTGATGACATGCTCGGGCTTGCCGGCAAATTTTGCCCGAAGTGCTGGGTCTTGAGTGGCAATTCCCACGGGACAGGTGCCCAAGTGACAGACACGCATCATGATGCAGCCCTGCGCGACAAGCGGCATGGTTGAGAAGCCAAACTCCTCCGCCCCAAGCAGCGCGGCAATTAAAACATCGCGGCCTGTTTTTAATTGCCCATCGGCTTGGAGGCGCACGCGGCCCCGAAGCTCGTTGCGCACCAGGACTTGCTGTGTCTCCGCAAGGCCCAGCTCCCACGGAACCCCGGCGTGCTTGAGCGAGCTGAGCGGGGAAGCGCCCGTGCCACCGTCGTAGCCGGAGATGAGGATATGGTCCGCGTGGGCTTTGGCCACCCCAGCGGCCACTGTTCCCACGCCGACTTCTGCGACCAGCTTCACCGAGATACGCGCCGCCGGGTTAACATTTTTGAGGTCAAAGATCAGCTGCGCGAGGTCCTCAATCGAGTAGATATCGTGGTGGGGGGGAGGGGAAATTAACGTCACGCCGGGAGTCGAGCGGCGGATGCTCCCGATGTACTCGTCCACCTTATGGCCCATGAGCTGGCCGCCCTCGCCGGGCTTCGCGCCTTGTGCCATTTTAATCTGCAGCTCATCGGCGTTGACTAAATAATGCGTGGTGACCCCAAAGCGCCCACTCGCGACTTGCTTGATCTTGCTCCGGCGCTCATCGGTGTAGCGGGCGGGGTCCTCACCGCCCTCGCCGGTATTGCTCATGCCACCGAGGCGGTTCATGGCAATCGCCAGCCCCTCGTGCGACTCACGGCTGATTGAGCCTAGGCTCATCGCGCCTGTGGCAAAGCGCTTGACGAGCTCTTTGGCGGACTCGACTTCCTCAATGGGGATCGGAGGGTGGAGGCTACGAAAAGTCATCAGCCCACGGAGCGTCGAGGCTTCCACAGCACGCTCATTGACAGCTTTGCTAAACTCTGCAAACGTCTCAAAGCTACTCTCGCGGACGGACTTTTGGAGCTTCTCGACCATGTCTGGGCTGATGGCATGCTTCTCTCCGAAGCGTCGCCACTGGTACTGCCCACCCGGCTCCAGATCAAGTGCACCGGCGGCTTGCTCTTTAGGGAATGCGCCCTCGTGCAGACTTCGAACCTCGCGCTCGATGTCCTCTAGAGTCACGCCCTCGATGCGGCTTGCCGTGCCCGTAAAGTAGCGCCGCACGACCTCGGTGTTGATCCCGATGGCCTCAAAGATCTGTGCCCCACGGTAGCTCTGGAGTGTCGAGATGCCCATCTTGGACATGACTTTGAGCAGGCCCTTGTTGACGCCCTTGATGACGTTCTTGACCGCGGTTTTGAAGTCCACGCTGGTCAGCACGCCATTGAGCACGAGATCATCAAGGGTCTCAAAGACTAAGTAGGGGTTGACGGCGCTCGCCCCAAAGCCCACGAGACACGCAAAGTGATGGACTTCTCGCGCCTCGCCGGTCTCGACAATCAGCGCGACTTTATTGCGGGTTCCCTCACGGATCAAGTGATGGTGGACGGCGGAGATGGCCAGCAACGACGGAATCGGGGCGTACTCGGGGGAGACATCGCGGTCCGAGAGTACGATGACATTCATCCCGCGCTCCAAGGCATCGCTGGCCTGGCGACAGAGCCGCTCGACCGCCCTCTCTAGCTCACCTAGGGGCTTATCCGGGCGGAAGACCGCACGAGCCGTCCAGAGCCGTAGCCCACCGTCATCGCCCAGCACCCGCAGCTTCTCCAGCTCCGTGTTAGAGAGGATCGGCGTGCCCACTTTGATCTGCCGCGCGTTCTGGGGGGCATCGTCTAAAAGCGAGCCATCGGTGCCGATGTAGTCCCAGAGGCTCATCACGATACTCTCGCGGATCGGGTCAATCGGCGGGTTGGTGACTTGTGCAAAGAGCTGCTTGAAGTAGGCAAAAAGGTTCTGCGGCCGGTGGGAGAGCACGGCCAGCGGCGTGTCGGTTCCCATCGAACCCAGAGCCTCTTCGCCGTTTTGTGCCAGCGGGGCTAAGAGCAGCCGCAGCTCTTCACTTGTGTAGCCAAAGGCGCGCTGTTTCTGGATCAGCTCCGCATGCACCGGGTGATCTGATGCGGGCGGCTCGGGGAGGCTTGCCAGGTCAATCTTGTGCTTCTCCAGCCACTCGCCATAAGGATGCAGGCCACAGACCGTTTTTTTAACTTCCTCGTCGCTGATGATCCGCTGCTGTGCTGTGTCCACGAGAAAGAGCTTGCCGGGAGTCAGCCGCCCGCGCTCGACAATCTTCTCCGCAGGAACTTGAATCACACCAGTCTCGGAGGCCAGAATCACGAGATCGTCGGTGGTGACCGTGTAGCGAGCCGGGCGCAGGCCATTGCGATCCAGCACCGCCCCGATCTGCACGCCATCGGTGAAGGCCACGGCAGCGGGGCCGTCCCACGGCTCCATTAAACAAGCGTGGTACTCATAGAACGCCTTGCGCTCCGGGGCCATGATCTCGTTGCCATCCCACGCCTCGGGAATGAGCGTCATCATGGTCTGTGCGACCGTCTTGCCGCCCATCAGCATCAGCTCGACGGCATTATCCAAGCTCGCCGAGTCCGAGCCCGTCGGGCTCACGAGCGGGTAGCACTTTCGCAGATCATCGCCGAGCACGCTCGATGTCAGGCCCTGCTCGCGCGCCTTCATCCAGTTCCGATTGCCACCTATTGTATTTATTTCACCGTTGTGCGCAATATAGCGATAGGGGTGGGCCAGTGGCCAGCTCGGAAACGTATTGGTGGAGAAGCGCTGGTGCACCAGCGCAATCGCGCTCTCCATGCGTGGGTCACTGAGATCTAAGTAGTAGCCGCGCATCTGATGCGGCAACAGCAAGCCTTTATAGATCAGAGTCGTGGTGGAGAGGCTGGGAATGTAGAACCGCGACGGATCGGGAATGCCCGTCGCGCCTGCCACTTCGCGCTCGACTTGCTTGCGGATGACATAGAGCTTGCGCCCAAAGGCCTCTAGGGAGGTCGTCGCGCCACAGGCGACAAAAAACTGGCGGATCACGGGCTCGGTCTCTTTGGCCTGTCGTCCGATCTTGCGAGAGTCCACGGGCACATCGCGCCAGCCGAGAAATACTTGGCCTTCTTGGCGGGTCAGCGCTTCCAGAGTCCGCTCACACTGGAGGCGGGCATCGCTCTCGGTAGGCAAAAACGCCACCCCAACGCCGTACTCACCGGCAGGCGGCAAGACGATGCCAAGCGCCGCGCACTCTTCACGCAGAAACGTATCCGGCACCTGGATTAAAATCCCCGCGCCATCGCCAGTCTCTGGGTCGCAGCCCGTCGCGCCACGGTGCACGAGGTTGTCGAGAATGGTCAGTCCCATTGAGACAAGCTCATGCGTGCGTTTGCCTTTGATGTGTGCTACAAAACCGACGCCACACGCATCATGCTCAAACGCCGGGTCGTACAGCCCCGCAGAAACTTGCTTGTCCACTAGCTCTAATCCTGTCTCTTCCACGCTCATTTTTACTTACCAAACGACGAACGCGGCGACAGAGCACGCAACCTCTCCAGCACTGGTCGGGAACCAAAATTATATCATAAGTGTTATTTTGGAATTTGTTCGAGGAGCTTATTGGCGTTTTCCTGAATCCCTCGCGGACAGCCCGGTACTTTGATCGCAGCGTTTAGCTCGGCTCGCGCGCCCTTGGCATTGCGCTCTCCGATAAAGCAAAATGCCAGCCCGAAATGCGCATAGGCTTTATCGCGTGGCTCCGTGGCCGCTGCGAGAGCTTTCTGGAACCAAGTGCGTGCGGTGGCGGACTTCTCCTTCTTGAGATAGAGGCCTCCCAGAGCTGCGTAGGCCGAGGCATACTTGCTCGTCTTTGGTCCTTTCGCCATCAGCCTGGCTGCCCAGAGTGCTTTAGCCTCGTTGTCCTGACGTGCAAAACGCTCAGTCAGATCCGCTGCTAGTGTCGTGTTATTAGGGCTCTGCTTGAGCTTGGCCTCAAGTACTGGTTGCTCCTTAAAGGCTTTGAGCGCTCCACTGCCCAGCTCAATAAAGCCTGAAGCAGGCATGAACCCCGGCATGCGCCCCCACTCATTGCCCTCGGCATCCAGATAGAGCACCGTGGGAAACCCGCTGACGCCGTATTTTTGCGCCAGAGCCTTGCCCTCACGCTCCGCATTAAGCTTGACGGTGACCAACTGGCCACAGAACTGGATCACCTTCGGGTCGGGATAGACCTCGGCCTCCAGCTTCTTGCAGTAGTGTCACCAGTCGGTGTAGAAGTCAATCAGTAAGAGCTTCTTGCTGGCGCGGGCACTCTTGACCGCCGCCTCGTAGGACTTGATCCAAGCAATCTTTGGCATGTGATCATTTTATCGTATGCGCCGCTGCAATGGCTTCAGGACTTCTTCATCTCTGCTGGCCATACTAGAGGGCACGATGAAACGACAAGATCGGCCTTTTCAAAAACTCTGGGTTCCCGAGCGCCTCTCAGGCAAGACGTTTAACCTAATGCTGAGCAAGACGAAAAAATCGTTCTGGGAGGGGGCGACCACCACGACCTACGGCTACAATGGCGCGCCGTTCTGGGGACCGACACTGGTCTTTCAGCAAGGCGAGCGCGTGACGCTCAATGTGACCAATGCGCTCGACGAGCCAACAACCTGTCACTGGCATGGGTTGCACTTGCCCGCGGCCATGGATGGTGGGCCACACCAGCTTATCGCGCCGGGTAAGACCTGGCAGGCGAGCTTTGAGGTGAAAAACCACGCGGCGACCTACTGGTACCATCCTCACGCCCACGAGTCCACCCAGAAGCAGCTTACCTACGGCGCAGGTGGCTTGATTATCATCAAGGACCCGCTTGAGGCTGCCCTTGCACTTCCCCGAACCTACGGCGTGGACGACATTCCCCTCGTCTTCACCAGCCGCCGCTTCTATGAAAATAACCAGTTCAGCTTTGAGGGCGACCGCGATAAGTACGGCGACTTTCTCTTTGCCAATGGCGTGCTCGATGCGGAGATCCGTCTGCCGGCACAGCTGGTGCGCCTGAGGATTCTAAATGCGGAGATTGAGCGTGGCTACGATCTGGGGCTCTCCGACAACCGGATTTTTCATCTTATCGCCACCGATGGCGGGCTGGTTGAGAAGCCAGTGCCACTCAAGCGCCTCAAGCTCATGCCCGGAGAGCGCGTCGAGCTACTTGTTGATCTGAGCCGCGATGCGTATGGCTCGTCGCTGGATCTGATGTCTTTTAACGCGGGCCAGGCATTTGGCTTTCCGGGTGCGGAGTCGCAGCAACCTCGGCGACCCAACGGCGGCCTCCTCAATGCGATTGACTTTCGCCTGCTCCGCATTACGGTTGGGCTGACGACGCCGGTGGCCGTGACCCAGCTCCCTAGCACCCTTGTGAAGAACCCGAACTTTACTCCCGCCGACGTTCAGAGTCGGCGCACCGTGCGCATCAATGGCCAGCCCGGCGGAAACCCGGAGTTCTACTTCGACCAGGGAGCCTACGACATGCACCAGACTAACCATGTGGTGAAGCTGGGGGCTGTGGAGGCGTGGACGGTCGTCAATAACCGCGTCTTTGGGCACTCATTTCATATCCACGATGTCCAGTTTCGGATTGTCGAGCGCAGCAGCGGCCCGATTCCCGCCCACGAAAACGGCTGGAAAGACACGTTCTATATCCCGCGCAACGAGTCGGTGACCTTTGTGGCCAAGTTCGAGGACTTCGCCAGCCCCACCGACCCCTACATGTACCACTGCCACATGTCAAACCACGAAGACGGCGGTCTGATGGGGCAGTTCGTGGTGGTAAAAGACCCCACTGCGTTCCAGCAGACACAAGAGAAAGTCGTCACGCCAGAGATGCTGCTCGCCGCCGAGAAACAGACCGGGAAGCGTGTCACGCTGGAGACGCACAACAAGCCGCTGGTGCTGCACTTTATCGAGCAAAGCTGCCCCTGCTCCCGCGACTCCGCCCCGTTTTTAGATCGCCTCGCCGCTCAGCTCGGCGACTCGTGCCAGATTATCGGGGTGATCAACGCTACTTCCCCGCAAGCGAAAGCCTGGGCAAAGCAAACAGGCATAAAGCTCCCGCTGCTGGCCGACCCTGATCGAAAGCTCATCACCGCCTACGGAGCCGAGCGCAGTGTCTACACCACCCTGGTCGCCCCCGATGGGCGCATCGTCAAGACCTACCCCGGCTACAGCCAGGCCATGCTTTTAGAGCTCGCCCAAAAACTCAGCCAGCTCACCGGCAAGCGCCTCGCGCCTCTCTCCGTCAGCGCCGCCCCAAAAGTACTGACATCGGGGTGCACGTTTCCAAAGGCGTAGATCATGACAGATGGGGCCTGAAAGTCCCCGCCTGCTTTGTAGCATTAGGCTCTCCAGCCCCGCCGCTCTAACCGGCGGGGCTACATCGCTCCGATGACAGCTTTGACGAACTCTGCGGTGCCTGCTTGGCCGCCTAAATCCCGCGTGACGTGCTTGCCTTCTTCAAAGACGGCAAAGAGCGCGCTCTCGATCCGATCCGCCGCCGCACTTTCCCCGAGCTGGCGGAGCATGAGAACCGAGGACATGACGACAGCGGTCGGGTTGGCGAGGCCCTTACCGGCGATATCGGGCGCGGTGCCGTGGACGGCTTCGTAGACGATGGCATCGGTGCCGATATTGGCGGAGCCCGTGACGCCCAGGCCGCCCACCAAGCCCGAGACTAAGTCGCTGATGATGTCGCCGTAGAGGTTCTCCATCACCATCACGTCAAACTGCTGCGGGCGTGTCACCAGCTGCATGCAGCAGTTATCCACGATCACCTCCTGGTACTCAATCTCCGAGTACTCTCTGGCCACGCGGCGGCAGCAGTCTAAAAACAGTCCATCAGAGAGCTTCATGATATTGGCCTTATGAACCGCGCTCACTTTCTTACGATTATGGTTGCGGGCGTACTCAAAAGCGAACTTGGCGATGCGCGTGCTGGCTACCTCGGTGATAATTTTCAGGCTCTCGACCACGCCGGGCACCACCACGTGCTCAATTCCGGCATAGAGATCCTCGCTGTTCTCACGCACCACGACAATATCAATGCCCGCAAACGGTGTCTTGACGCCGGGAATGGTCTTGGCGGGGCGGACATTGGCATAGAGCCCGAGGCGCTTACGCAGTGCCACATTCACCGACGGAAAACCCTCGCCCACGGGCGTACCAATCGGGCCTTTGAGCGCGATGTGGTTCTTGACAATCGAGTTCACGACGCTATCGGGCAGGGGCGTTCCAAAGCGCGGAATAATATCGGCACCCGCCTCTTGTCGGTCCCAGGAAAACGAAATGCCTGCCGCCGCAAGAATCTCCAAGGCAGCATCGGTCACCTCCGGCCCAATCCCATCGCCGGGTATCAGGGTTGCGGAGTAAGTTTTAGCTTTGCTCATGCCTAGATTATGGCACAGTACAATGCTGGGCATGAGAATTCGTTTAAAAGTCTGCTGCATTGCCAGCGTGGACGAAGCGCGGCTGGCGATTTCCTACGGCGCGGATGCGCTGGGGCTGGTGGGGCCGATGCCGTCGGGGCCGGGGCCGATTCCGCTGGAGACCATCGCCCAGATTGCGGCGGCGACTCCCCCGCCCATCGCGACTTTCTTGCTGACCTCCGAGACCCAGCCCACGGCGATTGTGGCGCAGTGGCAACAGTGCTGCACCACGACCATTCAGCTCACGGATCGGGTGGAGCCAGAGCACTACGCGGCGCTTCGGGCGGCGCTGCCGGGTATCAAGCTGGTGCAGGTAATCCACGTAATCGGGCCGGAGTCTCTAACGGAGGCAAAAGAGTTTGGCAAAGTGGCAGATGCCCTCCTCCTCGACTCAGGAAATCCTGCTCTCGCCGTCAAAGAGCTCGGCGGCACCGGGCGCGTCCATGACTGGGAGGTCAGCGCGGCGATCTGCGCCGCCGTGGCCTGCCCGGTGTTTCTGGCAGGCGGCCTACGCCCCGACAATATCACTGAGGCGGTGCGGACCGTACGGCCATTTGGGGTCGATCTGTGCTCCGGGGTGCGCACCGATGGCAAGCTAGCCCCAGAGAAGCTGGCTGCCTTTGTGCAGGCGCTAGCGGGAGGTCGCGAGGAGCGAGCGCGTGGTTAGCTCACCGTCGAGGTAGTAGTGGTCGAAGGGGACACTGCCCAGGCGCATGGGGCTGATGTCCACGAACTCAATTAGGTGAAGCTCCGCGCGAAAGCGCAGTGCGGAGTCGTCATCGGAGAAGGCGGCGAGGTACTCGTCGTCACTCTGGCGCAGACAGACAAACTCACCGGTTTCGATATGCCGCAGGGTGTAGACTGTCCTCTGGAAATCTCCCTGGTTGTGCTCAAAGGGTCGCATACCCTAGTATCGGCAGGTTTTTGAGATGACGTTAGAGAAAAGAGAGGGCATTATGCACCGACAAGCCCAAGATCCTCTTTTTTTGCTCACCCTTCCTCGTGGCTGGTTTCGGAGTAGCACCCAGAGCCGCCTCCCGGAGCGGGTTTCGACAACGGTGCAGCTGATGCGAGGGACCGTTGTCTTGCGCTTGCTGGGAATTCGGGAGCAGACTGCCGCGACATTGCCTACGCTCGACTTTACGGGACGGCTCCAGACCAACGGGACGATAGATCAGGGGCAAGGGCGACTGCGCTGGCCGGAGGGATCGCAGGAGAGTGTGGAGGTCAGTCAGGCGCTAGATGGCTCCTACCAGCTCCAGCGCAGTGGGCTGCGAGGCGCACTCACCCCCACAAAAAACAGCCTCGGGGTGGTGCATGAGGCGCTGCTCTGGTTTGGTCTCGGGCGGCTCCTGAGACGTGGCTCCCGCACCGAGCAAACTGTCACCTTGGTGCGTGAAGAGAGCACACCGGGCCTACTCTCGGGGACACTTGCGCTGACCGAAGAGCGTGAGGAGCTTCTAAAGCTGCGCGATGAGGTCGTGATGGCGCGGCGGCTACGCTACCAAGCGAGTGGGCTGGGCTATCCCAAGGAGCGCGAGCGGGGCACTCTCTGGCTGGGGCCACAGGGAGAAGTTCTCAAGGGGGATCTCATCCCCTCGTTTGTGGCGACGGCAGCAATGGCCCCAGAAAAAAACGACCCCGCCTTTGCTCTCAAGACCCTGGAAAGTGGCCAGTGGCGTGCGGAGCAAGGGGGAAACGGCTGGACCGTCACGCACTCGGAAGGAAAGCTGGAGGCGGAGCTAGACTTTGAGCGCCGCCTGCGCCGTCTGACGAGTCGCCTGACGGGCACATCCCTCGTTGCCGAGTGGGACGGCACGGCGCTGCGCTATGCCTATCCCTCACTCCTGCCCAAGTTTGCCGCAGTGCCCGAGGGTGGTGTGGCGCTCTTTCTTGCCTCACTTCTCCTGCCTGAGCCCATTGCAGGGCAGGCGATTGGCCAGAAGCGCTCGGTGCTGCTCCTCCCGCTGATCACGGGCGATGAGCTGGCGCTGAGCGGAGAGCTCACTCGCCTGCCAGACTCCCCGAAAAAGACACGTCGCTACCGACTCACTCTCGATGGAGGCACTATCGCCGAGCTGGAGGCTGATGCACTTGGCCTGGTGCGCCTGACCAGCAATGGGGCACTGGCTGCCACCCGGAAGCCGTAAAGGCCGTAAAGAATAAAACTTAGGCGGCTACTTTAAACTCACTGGGCTCGTCTTCGGTATCGGATTCTTTATCGTCAAGAATCAGGGAAACATCAGGAGTCACGGTGAGAGTGAGCTCGGTGCCAAAGAAGCTCAGAACACTCTCTAAGCGATCCGACTCCGTGTCGCAGAGGGTGCGGATACGCTCTTGCTTCTCTTTAGCCGTGGCGATCTGCTCTTCTTTTTGAGTGATCTGGCGCTGCAAGTCCGCAATCTGGGACTCGGTCTCGGAGATATAGTCGGTGGTTTTCTTGCCCTGCGTCTCTGCAAACTGCTGGAGTGTGTCGCGCTTCTGCGCGGCATCGCCCACAATGCTCTGACGGTTGACCCCGATGGCTGTCCCCAGCGCTCCGAGGGTCACTTGCACCGTCTGGCGCTTCATCTCCAGTGGCATCTCTTTAGGGAGCTGCTCCAGCATGTCCAAGGTCTGCTCCGCCGTGAAGCTGGTAGTGCTCACTTTGGCAAACTGGTAGATCGCCGGAAAATCCAGCGTCCCCTCAGAGGAAAGAGCGGGCTGCTCTGCCGCTGTGACGACAGGGGTAGCAGACAGGGGAGCAGGCGCACTGCTCAGACGAATGGGTGGTGCGGCTGGCTCAGACGCACTCTCTTTCTTATCTCGCATAAAAAATGACATAGCTTTTCGATCCTTTAGGTGACGTACTGTCTGTATTGTCGGCAGAGCCTGAAAAAATTACCAGGGTATTCAGAGAAAATATTGCATGGTAAAATGGGGGGCGCTATGGCATCTGATAAGCTCCCGGATCTGGCAGAGAAATACAAAGATATCCCCTTCGACGACAGTCGTGTACTGAAGTACAAAGAGAGCGCGGGCTGGGAAGTACTCCTCAAGACCGCCGCTGAGGTCAAGCTGGTGGACAGTGAGATCCGTGCTCTGATTCTGGAGATGGCCGATATCATGTACGCCGCGCACGGGGTGGGGCTGGCCGCGCCTCAAGTGGGCCACAGTCTTCGCCTTCTGGTCTATGATGCGGGGGCGGGGCTTCAGGCGCTGATCAATCCCCATGTCTCCAAAGAAAAAGGCGAGCAGTACGAGCCCGAAGAAGGCTGTCTTTCGATTCCCGGTCTGCGTGGCGTGGTGCGCCGCCCCACCCAGATCTATGTCCAGGCACTCAATGCCAACGGTCACCCAGTGCGCTTCAAGGCCCGCGACTTCGAGGCGCGGATTATCTGCCATGAGGTAGATCACCTCAACGGGATTCTCTTCACCGAGCGCGCCGATCCCAAGACCCTCCACATGCTCACGCCTGAAGAGCAAGCCTCGGAGCGCGAGCCTGCCGAGTAGCATGCGCGTTGTTTTCTTCGGGACCTCTCCGTTTGCCGTACCGACACTCCAGGCGCTTCATGACAGCGCTCATGAGGTGCTCGCTATCGTGACACAGCCGGATCGGCCTGCGGGGCGTGGGATGCAGCTTGCTGAGTCGGCGGTGAAGAAAGCCGCGCGTGCCCTAGGCTATGAGAGTATCCTTCAGCCGGAGAAAGTGCGCCGCAAGCCCTTCCCGGAGGAGCTAGCTGCGCTTGCCCCGGATGTGCTGGTGGTGATCTCGTTTGGGCAGATCATCCCCCAGCGCGTTTTAGACATTCCAAAGTACGGCGGCATCAATGTCCACGCCTCGCTCCTCCCCCGCTGGCGCGGCGCGGCCCCTATCCACCGAGCGATTATGGCAGGTGACTCCGAGACCGGCGTGGCGACCATGCAGATGGAGGCCTCGCTTGACACAGGTCCTGTGTTTTTGGAGGCTCGCACTCCGATCTTGCCCACCGATACGACGCTCTCGCTGGAGCCACGTCTGGCGGATGCGGGCGCGGCACTCCTCATCCAGACCCTGGATCGCTTAGCGCATGAGCCGCAGTGGCAACCCACGCCGCAGGGTGAAGATGGCATGACCTACGCCGCGATGCTCACCCGTGAGGATGGCTTTCTCAATCCCACTGCCGAAAGTGCCACGCCGCTTGCCAACCGAGTGCGTGCGCTCACGCCGCGCCCGGCGGGTGTGATCCTGCTGGCAGGAAAAGAAGTGAAGGTTCTGGAGGCGATTGCCCTCCCCGCTACTGAGCCGGATGTGCCCGGCAAGATTGTGGCGGTGACAAAAGAGGGCATCGAGCTGGCGACAGTCGAGGGCATCTTGCGTCTTGTGACGGTACAGCCGCCGGGCAAGCCCGCGATGGCGGCGACGGCCTACGCCAATGGAGCACGCCTCAAGCCAGGTGATCTTGCGGCCTCTCCATAAGATTTTTCCGTCAAAGAAGGATTCGTCGCACCGACGTTGTATAATAGGCTGGCATCCTTGTCAGTAGTGTCTATTGGATCAGTTGTGCCGAAAGGAATCGAGTTTGAAGATGCGTGTCCTTAACCGCCGCCTCGTGCGCTTTGTCTCTGCTGCCATTGTTGGTGGCATGGCGCTTGCCGCCTTAGCTCAGGAGAATGGTGCCCCAATAACGTTCTCACTTTTTAAAGGTGAGACGGACTCCGTTACGCTGGGTGGCTGGGGAAGTGGCCGCGCTGATGCTAGCCGCGGCGATAGTGGCCGTGTTAAAGTGGGGGACTACTCTATTAAAGTCACCACCCACGGTACCCACCAAGGGGGACGCATTGACTTCGCAAAGCCCGTTGACCTGAGTGCTGCCCTTGCGAATCCACGCTGCTACCTGCGCTTCCAGACCAGCTTTAATGCCACCCAGGATGTCCAAGATATCACAGGCTTTGCACAGAAGAAGGCAGCCGGAGCTTTCGAGCGGATGCGCTATGTCTTTATCATGGCCGATGGCTCTCAGTACGAGCTGATCCGCCCCCTAGATGTCCCGCCCTCTGAAGACCCAGACTCCTACGTCCCGCAGAACATTCCACTCGCCGCACTGAAGAAAATCGCCAAGAAGCCTCTTGCAGGCAACGGAGCAAAGCTTGCGTCGGTGGTAGTGGCGGGCGATAAATATGACACGTTCTATATCGGGGAGATTGATGTTCTCACGGATGAGACCGAGGTCAGTGTTGCGGATCTTGAGGATCAGATTGCCTTCGCCGATAACGAGATGACCTTTGTGGGGGATGCGGAGGCGGGGGCCAGCACCCTGAAGTTTTCTTGGGACTGGGATGCCAGCGATGGAATTCAGGAAGATGACACGGGCCGCACGGTCAAGCATGTCTTTCCTGCCAAGCTCTTCCGTGGCGATGAGCAGATTCATAAAGCAGTGGTCACCCTGACCGTCACCGATGTTGATGGGCTCAAGGCTCCTCAGCGCAAGACTCTTGCACTTGAGATTAGCCGCTAACCGTTTCCTATGACCGATCCCCGTGCAGCGCCCCAGCCAAGCCGACTCCCGGCGTGGCTGGAGGCCATGCGCCCCAAGCAGTGGGCCAAGAACGCACTGCTTTTTGCGGGGCTGATCTTCACGCAAGACCAAGGGCATCAGCTCTCTCACTGGCTCAAGACCTTTGCGGGTTTTCTCCTTTTCTGCTTGCTCTCCGGGCTTACCTACTACATCAATGATCTGATGGACCTAGATGCGGATCGGCAGCACCCTAAAAAGCGCTTTCGTCCCATCCCCTCAGGGCGCCTACCCGCCAAAACGGCATGGGTGCTGGCCGGGCTGGGCATTCCGACTCTCTTAGTCGCGGCGCGCTTAATGGAGTACGATCTGAGTGGGTGGCCCGCGTGGAAGTTCTTTACGACAGCAGCGCTCTATCTGACGGTGACACTTTTCTACTCTCTCGTACTCAAGTATGTGGTGATCGTGGATGTGCTGACCCTGGCCTCGCTGTTTGTGGTGCGGGCAGTGGCGGGGGCATTTGTGATTAATGTGCCGATCTCGGAGTGGCTACTGCTGTGTACGCTGCTACTAGCGCTCTTTTTGGGGCTCTCAAAGCGGCGCGGGGAGCTGGTGGCGCTGGGTGAGGGAACCCCGACTCGGGCGATTCTCAAGGAGTATAGCCTGCCGATGCTGGAGCAGATGATCACGGTGGTTGCCTCGGCGTGCTTGATGTCCTACACACTCTACACGTTCTTCTCAAAGTCGCAGACGGGGCACAGCCGCCCCTATCTCATGGCGACAATTCCCTTTGTGATCTACGGACTCTTCCGCTATCTCTACTTAACCCACAAAAAGGGGATGGGTGAGGCTCCCGAGGCGGTGCTGGTGGAAGACAAGCCGCTGATGATCAATGTTCTTCTCTGGGCACTGGTGGCCGTGATTGTCCTGCAGATGGGGGGGCGCTCCTAGCTCGCCCCGCCGGGGTTGCCGGGCCAGTGCACGCCTGCGGCACGAAACGCTCCGGTCTCGGGGCAGAGGATACTCATTCCACCATCCACAGGCACAGTTGCGCCGGTGATAAAGCTGGCGGCATCGGAGGCGAGAAAGAGGGCGACCGCGGCGATTTCCTCGGGGTGCCCGACGCGATCTAAGGGGTAGTGGGTGTAAAAGACCTGCTGCTCATCTTCCGAGAAGCGCTCTTTCCAGGCCTGCTCGCCCATGGTCATGATATGGCCGGGGGCAATGCAGTTCACCCGAATGCCATAGCGCCCCAGATCCGTGGCAAGCGCTCGTGTGAGCCCGGCGAGGGCGGCTTTGGACGTTGAGTAGGCGACTCGCTCGGGGATGGGCTGGTTGCCGACGAGAGAACCAAGGTTAATGATGCTGCCCTTGGTCTGTTTTAGCGCATCGAGTCCCGCTTGGGCGAAGAGATAGGGAGCGCGGACATTGACCGCCTGCACGGTGTCAAAGAGCGCGACAGGGGTGTCTTCTAGCGTGGTGCCCCGCTGGTCGGCAGCGTTGTTGACAATGCAGTCGAGCCGTCCAAATCGCTCTAATGTGGCAGCAACGACTTGGGCTGGGAACGCCATGTCGGTGACATCGCCCTCCAGACAGAGCGCATTATTCTCTCCCAGAAGCGCGGCAGTCTCTTCGATGCGCCGTAGATCAGTCGCGCAGACTTTCCAGCCTGCGTTGTGAAAGGCAAGCGCAATCGCTTGTCCAATGCCCTGCCCTGCGCCGGTAATAATGACGGTTTTCATACTTCTACTCCACCACGGTTGTGTCGCCCCAAGAGAGGCCCGTTTTTACCTCGACATCCAAGCTCACGGAGAGTTCGTAGGCGTTTTCCATGCACGCCTTTACTTTTGTGCCCAGCTCAAGGGCCGCGTCTTGGTCTACCTCAAAGAGCAGCTCATCGTGCACTTGCAAGAGCAGTAGTGCCGGAAGCTCCGTGGCCTTCAGCATCGCCGCGACCGAGAGCATGGCTTTTTTCATAATATCCGCACTCAGCCCCTGGATCGGCATGTTCGCCGCTGCCCGCTCCGCCGCCTGACGGAAGTTAAACACGCGATTGTTGATATCAGGAATCCAGCGCCGACGGCCAAAGAGCGTCTGGACATAGCCGTTTTTCTGGGCAAACTCAATCGTCGCGTCTAAGTAGACCTTCACGCCTGGAAAGCGCGCAAAGTACGACTCTTTCAGCGCCTTCGCCTCACCCTGTGGGATTTTCAACTGCCGCGCCAAGGCAAAGTCCGAGATGCCATAGAGCACCGCGAAGTTCACCGTCTTGGCCGCGCGCCGCATCTCACTCGTCACATCATCCGGCGAAACCCCATATACCTTGCTTGCTGTGTACTTGTGAATGTCCTCGCCCGACGTAAACGCGGCCCGCATATCGGCATCGTTGGCCACGTGGGCAAAGATGCGCAGCTCGATCTGCGAGTAGTCCGCCGAGAGCAGTATGCGTCCCGGCGGCGCGACAAATGCCTTACGAATCTCCCGCCCCATAGCCGTGCGTATCGGAATGTTCTGAAGATTGGGGGACGATGACGAAAGCCGCCCCGTCGCCGCCACGGTCTGGTTCAGCGACGTGTGCACCCGCCCATCGCTTCTCACCAGCGCCGGCAGCGCGTCGGCGTAGGTGCTCTTGAGCTTCGCCAGCTCACGGTACTGCAACACATCCGCGACAATCTTATGCTCCAGCGCCAGCGGCTCTAGCACGTCCGCATCGGTCGAGTAGCCGGTCTTGGTCTTCTTCCCCGACGGCAGCTTCAGCGTCTCAAAGAGCACTTCCGCCAGCTGCTTCGGCGAGTTCACCGCAAACACCACTCCCGCCTCCGCATGGATCGCCCTCTCTAGCGTCGCCACTTGGCTCCCCATCTCCGCCGCAATCTTGCCGAGCAATACCGTGTCTAAAAGTAGCCCCGTGCGCTCCATCTCCGCAAGCACTGGCACCAGCGGCAGCTCTAAATCGCGCAAAAGCTCCGCCAGCTTGTCCTTTTCGAGCCTTGGTGTGAGCTCTTTCTCAAGCACAAAGATCGCCTCTGCCTCCGCACAGACCCGTGCCTTATCTTGCTCAAACACCGCTGTGGGATTGAGGCTTGCACGCTCCTTCTTCTCCAGCGCAGGCGGCAACTCACGTCCCGCATGGTTCTGCGCAATGTCCCGCAAGGGGTAGGTCGCCCGCTGACCAGCAAAGAGCAAATACGCCGCCAGCTCCGCATCAAAGGCAAGCGACGAAACCGCAAAATCATGCCGCTGCAAGACTGTGATGTCCGTGCGTCCATCGTAGGTCAGCTTACCGATGGTGGGGTCTGCGAGAAGTATAGCGGCGGCTTTGGGGCCATTTGTTCCCACAACTTCCCCCCCATCCCCCGCCCGGCGGGGGGGATTAGAGGAAGGGGCATCAAATAGGCCGCCAAGCTCGGCTCCCCCGCTTGCGGGGGCGAGGGGGGCGATGGGACAGTAAAACACGCGCCCGCCTCCGGTGGCGATGGCAATTCC
>NZ_CBAYMC010000002.1:0-67749 GCF_964826245.1 Armatimonas sp.
TCACCTGCCGATGTATGTATGGAGCTCACAAAACAGATGCATTTAGAGGCAAATCGTAGCGGCCCAGAGCTACAACTGGCGGATAAAGCCAAACGTGCCATTGACCTTGCCTTTATGGAAACCCGCCAGCTTCGTCACAATGATGTTAAACCCGAACATCTTATGTTGGGACTTCTTCGTGAGGAGAATGGTCTTGCAGGACAAGTACTCTCGCAGTTCAATGTAGGACTTGAGCAAGCTCGTCAGGAAGTCGTTCTTCAACAACAGGCAAAGCCATCGCTCAAGGCACACGATCTTTTCTTCCGAATGTTTTCACGTCCTGCCATGAAGGAGCCACCTTCTGAGCCCTGATTCTTTGGTAGCTATTCCCCGCTGGCGAAAAATTGCTTTGGCACTGTGCCTCTTTCTGATCACAGGCTCGTTTGGGTTCTTGCAGCCGTTTACATCGCCGTACTACTCCGCCTCGGGGCTGGACAAGACGCAGATCGGGCTGATCACGGGACTGGGGACGGCGATTGCGGTGCTGCTGCAGCCGCTCCTCGGAAAACTCTCCGACAAGCTCGATGCGCGGCGCCCCTTGATGCTGGCGGCGGGACTGCTGGCGGGAACGGCTTATTTGCTCTTTCGCTTCACGGGCAGCTTCTGGGGATTTCTGGCGCTGACCGCACTAGGGGGCTGTGGCCTTCAGTACTTAAATACGGTCGGTGGCGTGTTGGTCGGGCGGCTGGCGCGGGCAGGTGAAGGCGGGGCGGCGTATGCCAAGTACCGTGTCTGGGGAAGTGTCGGCTATATCTGTATCGGGGTCACGACCGGCTTTTTGCTCCCCGCACATCCGGGCATGAGCCACGCCGACCTTGCGCCGGTCTTCACCTACGGCCCCTTGCTCTTCTTTGTTATCGCCGCCGTCTCCCTCCTCGTCCCCGATGTGAAGCTCCCTTCGGGCTCCTCCGTCGGGCGGGTGACGGCGGGGCGAACGGCGATTCCCATTGGACTGAAGCACTTTTTTGTGGCGTATTTTCTGTACCAGTTCGCGCTCTATGGGGCATCGTCGTATCTCTCGCTGTTTATGAAGCATCTGGGGGCGATGCCGCGCCAGATCTCGCTGATGTTTGCGGCGGGAGTGCTCTGTGAGGTTCTGGTGATGACCCAGGTGGGAAAGTGGACGGACAAGAACGGACGCAGGCCTGCGCTGATCTTAGCGTTCTGCCTGATGCCCGTGCGCCTGCTGCTCTACACTGCCGCCACAACACCGGCGATGGTGATGGCGATCCAGTCGCTCCACGGGCTGAACTACGGGATTGTGGGGACACTCGCCGTGGTCTATGTCAACGACTGTGTGACGGATGCCCAGCGCGGCACGGCGCAGGCGGCCATGACCGCGACATCGGGGATTGCCCTCTCGGTCAGCCCGGCGGTCTGTGGCTGGCTTGCCAACACCTACAACTTTGACACCATGTTTATCGCCATGAGCCTTGTTGGAATGCTAGCGGCAGCCTACCTGGTCACACGCGTACCGGAGAGCAACCCACCCACACCAAAATACGGCTAGTACGCGCCTTGGAGAACCTGGCCAACGGCACGGAGCTGGTAGGCACCTCCTGTGCTATCGCGGAAGTCAATCACGACATCCAGCGCCGAGCCGATGGGCCACTCGGGGCCATTTCGAACCGTGCCGCCAAAGGTAGCCTCATCGTTCCGGATCTCAACCTCTGTCGAGGCCCAGACCTCATCGCCATTGGTCACGGTGATCTTCTCAGCACGCAGCCCCCCCGGAATGGGAGCATTGTCACTGGCACGAGCGGTAAAGGAGACAATCACGCCAGTCTTAGGCGCAGGCTCACCCGCAAGTATGACGGTGGGCATCATGTTACGCCAGACATTGGTACTCCCCACTAATGTCGCCCCAGGAACACCTAAGCTCAGTGGGACTGCCCGTAGCTGCGCCACCGTCGGCAAGTTGGTCTGAAGCGTCCCCGATCCGCCAGAGCAACCCGCTAAAAGCACAAAAACGCCCATAAATAAAAGTTTTCGTCTCATGATATTTCTGATCCTTGCGTCTTAGCATACCTTCAAAAATCAGAAAGAAAAAGTTTTCGTCGCAGGTACAATCAAGCCATGACTCTACCCACTCTTACTGACCGTATCGGTAACACGCCACTGGTGCTGCTTCCCTCGCCCAATCCCAATGTCCCGATCTTGGGTAAGATGGAGGGCAATAATCCTGGCGGGAGCGTCAAAGACCGGCCCGCGCTCTCGATGATACGCCGGGCAGAGGAGCGCGGGGAGCTCAAACCGGGCGTGACTCTGATCGAGCCGACCAGTGGAAACACGGGGATCGCGCTGGCGATGATCGCGGCGGCGCGGGGCTATAAACTAGAGCTGGTCATGCCCGCCAACAGTACGGCGGAGCGGGTGCAGACCATGCGTGCGCTGGGGGCGAAAGTGGTGCTGACTCCGGCGGAAGGCGGGATGGAGGGGACGATTGACTTTGCCCATGCCCGTATGGCAGAGCATCCAGGGCGGTATTTAATGCTCAACCAGTTCGCCAACCCCGACAACTGGCTCGCCCACTACGAGACCACCGGCCCGGAGATCTGGACAGACACCGAGCACCAGATCACGCACTTTGTCTCCGCGATGGGCACCACGGGGACGATCATGGGGGTCTCACGCTACTTGAAAGAGCAGAACGAAGAGATTCAAATCGTCGGCTGCCAGCCGACCCCCGGCTCGCGCATCCCCGGAATTCGCCGCTGGGCTCCGGAGTATCTCCCCAAGATCTTTGAGCGCGAGCGTGTGGATCGGGTGATTGATATTGACCAAGGTGTCGCGGAGGCCACAGCCCGTACGCTTGCGGCGACCACGGGTGTCTTCACGGGAGTCTCCGCCTCGGGCGCACTCTGGGCGGCGCAGCAAGTGGCGAGCGCGCTTCAAACGGGCCTGATCGTCACCATCCTCTGTGATCGCGGCGACCGCTATCTCTCGTCGGACCTATTCGCCGATGGCCACCCGGAGCTCGGTGAGCTGGAGATTATTTTATGAGTGTTGTGAACGTTTCGATCACACGCGTGGGGCCATGTGCCTACGATGCGACCGATGTGCTGGGCAATACGATGCGGCTGGCAGGGTCGGCGGAGCTGGATCAGCAGATTCGGGAGCGCCTGCCCGATCCGAGTATTTTCCCGGAGACGCTGCCAACGCGAGAGAACTCAGGGCCGGGGTTTCGTCCGATGGCCCTTCTCTTGATCTCACTCGCGGGCTGTAGCGCGCTGGACCTCGGGCTGATTCTCGCGCGACAGCGGCAGGATGTGCGCGGGCTGACCATCGAGGCGGAAGGGACTCGGGTCGAGGCGACTCCCGCTCCCTACACACACATTACCCTCACGTTCACCGCCCACGGCCCGGTAGATCTGGCGGCTCTTGAGCGTGCAGCGGAGCTAGCGGTGCGTCGCTACTGCTCAGTGGCGGACTCACTCGACCCTAAGATCGAGGTCGTCGTGCTCTCCAAAGTCTCCCCATAAAACGACGTACAGACACAGTTGCGCCGGGCTTTCGCCCGGTAGAGAGCCTCATCGGCAGCGTTCACCAGTCCGGCGGGTGTCAGCACTTCCTGATTGACAGCTAGGATTCCTGCATTCCAGGTGGTGACTCCAAAACTTGCCGTAATGGCGCGGTTGGGCCAGGAACGGCTCTCGATACTGCTTCGCAGCCGCTCCGCCCAGCGAGCCGCCGCCGGAGCATCGGTGTTGGGAAGGAGAATCATAAACTCCTCCCCACCATAGCGGGCCGCAAGGTCGGAGCTGCGGGTGTTGGTCAGAAGGAGCTGACCTAGCTGCTGCAAGATCACATCGCCGCAGATATGGCCGTAGGTGTCGTTGAAGGACTTGAAGTAGTCCACATCCAACAGAACGGCGGAGAGCGGACTGCCCTCTCGCTTGGCTTTTTCCCACTCTAGCGCCAAGCGCTCATCCAAAGCGTGACGGTTGCTGACTCGGGTGAGCGCATCCGTATTGGCGAGCACTTCAAGGCGGGTGTTGGCGCGGTGTAGCACTTCTTCTTGATGGCGCCGCTCGGAGATATCGGTGCCGGTGACGATAAAGCGCTCGACTTCTTGCCCTCCCCCAAAGATGGGAACCACTCGCATCAAGTGCCAGCGCAGCATGCCATCGTGCCGACGGATACGCACCTCGAACTCGAAGGGCTCTCGGCGCGTCGGGAGAGAGCGAACCTCGTTGATGACAAGCTTCAGATCGTCGTTGGCAAGACACAGCCGCCAGTTCACTCCTAAGATAGAACGCTGACGGGCGACTCCGGTAAAGTCGTAGAAGTGGCCGTTGTAGTAGGTCACCCGACCACGTGGGTCTACCAGAATCGCAAGGTGTGGCATGACATCTAGCACCTCCGTGAGGGCACGCTCACGGCGCTCGCGCTCTAGCTCGGCACGCTTCCAGTCCGTGATATCCTGCGAAGTTCCGACGAGTTTCAGGAGCTCACCCGTACTGCCATAAACCGCCCGTCCTAGGCACTGGAGCCAGCGCAGCTCGCCGCTCGGTAGGACAATGCGAAGCTGCAAGTCGTAGGCGATGCCATGGTGAATCGCATCCTGAATGGCAGCGGTAACGAGTGGCTGATCGTCGGGGTGGTGGCGGCTCAGGTGGGTTTCGTAGTCAGGCTCTCCCTGCGACGGGTCAAAGTGGAAGAGCCGAAAGGTCTCTGGGGACCACGTCACCTGACTACTTGCTAGCTCTAGCTCCCAGGAGCCGATGCGCGCCACGGCCTGCGCCTCATGAAGACGGCTCTGAGCCTCCAGGAGCTCGTTTTCCAGGTGCTTTCGGCCCGTGATCTCGTAGCCCTCGGCCAGCACGACATTGACCCTTCCCTGCGTATCGGTAAGGGGGCGCAGGCAGAAGTCCACAAAGATCGGGGTCTCGTCGCCACGGGTGAGTGCCACCTCGTAGTTTGAGTTGCGCTGCTGCTTGACCACGGAAAAAAAGTCCCGCCTCAGTAGTGCGCTTCGCTCAGGGGGACAGAGAGGTAGCTCCCAGAGCTTCTTTCCCAGTGCCTCGTCGTGTGTCAGCCCCATCAGCTCTTGCGCGGCGACATTGAGGTCGAGCACCCCTCCGCAAGGCGAGAGTAAGCCCACAAAGTATGACATTTTATCCAGCATCACGCGTGAGGTGTTCTGCGGAAGTCTTGTAAAGAGATTGTCGCTCGTCATAAGGATCACACTGCTTTATGCCCTATAATTGCGGAGACTTAACCTACTTTCTACACAAAATCTATATACCGCCGCCCCATGAAATGAGGCGGCAAACGATTCGTGCCCCAAGCGTGCCCTCATCCACAACACAAAATGCCCCTGGCACAGAGCAGTGCTAGGGGCATTGGTTTAAAAAAGAGTCGCTACACCAGCTCACGTAGCTCGACTTGCACTTGGCTGCTGTGGCGCACTTCAATGCCACAGGCCTTGAGCAAGCGGCCTACATAGCTCTCATGGTAGCGCACGCCGTAGGCTTGCTCGATCACTTCCGCGACCCGCCGGTACGTCCAGACATCGTCGCTATAGCCCCACTCCCGTGCGCCCCGGCTCAGAAGCTGCGAGAGCCCCTGGCGCTGGCTACTAGTGAGGTGTGACGGAGCGCCTGTAGGCTTTCGGCGACGGAGCACTTCAACCGCACTCTCATCCGGCGCTTCCCGAATGCGCTTTACCCACTGGCTCACCGCGCCGCAGGTTACTCCAAGCGCCTCAGCGATATGCTTCTGCTTCCAGCCCTGCTTGTAGAGCTCCAGCGCTCGCAGACGTCGTCCCTCGCGCCAGTCCGATGCCGTATCCGACATCTTTTTGCTCAGGACACCTGCCGTCATATTACTCATCGTTGTCATACCACTTGTCATTATGCTGCTCTCTCTTTAACTTCCGTTTTCGAATCTTCGTAGGTCGAAGTAGTGCTTGCACGTAACACCTGTTGGAGAGCATCCCACGATCCCAGCTCGTCTCGTGCTCCCTCTAAATAATGAAGGTTGTAAAGAGCGCTCAGAGCACTTAGCCCTGCGCGTCGCGCTGCTCCTACTGGCAGCGCATAGCTTGCTTGCGCCAGCAGGCGCAGCATGGTTTGTATCCATATCCCACGCGGTTGATGAGGCAGCGCAAGGTCCGCAATCAGGCGCGTGGCCTTCTGCCGTGAGGCATAGCCCTGGCGCACCACGTCCCAGCTTGCATCGCCGCGTCGGGCCCGGATCACATCCAGTGTCCCGTAAGCATGAGGAACCCGTAGCCACGAGGCAAATGTCCGCAGAGGCCGGTGCAGCGCCGCAGGAGTCGGGTCGAAGCGAAAGTGCACCCCACAGGTGCGCTCCATCCGCGCCGCCAGCTCGACATCCTCTTGGCGAGTAAAGCCCTCGTCAAAGCCCCCCACCGCCTGAATATACTCCCGTCGCACCGACGCGTTACCCGTGTAGAAGTTATGCGGCCCGCACTCGTCCTCGGCCCAGACTCTATTCTTCCAGGAGTCGTACTGTTTCTGAAGCATCGCATGCTCCCAAGCAATCCAGACCGGCTCCTTGGGCTGCCGCTGAGGATCGGGCGACATCGGCCCAATCAGCACCAGCTTAGGGTCTTGCCGGTGACGCTCCGCATGAGCCCTTAAGCACCCTGGCTGCGGCTCGACATCGTCGTCTAAAAAAACAATCACCTCACCGATTGCCTCCTCCACTCCCCGGTTGCGAGCCCGCGCCGGGCCTGCGTTTTCCTGAAAGATCGGGCGAACCTTAAAAGGCAGAGTCGCCGCTGCCCAGCCTACCAGCAGTGAATCGGTGGCATCGGGGGCGCCATCGGAGACCACCACCACCTCAAAGCCCCCCTCGACGGTCTCCTGGCGCTTGAGTGCCTCGAGAGTGACACGCAGGCTCTCACAACGGTTATACGTGGGGATCACCACACTTAGAAAGGGCATAAACTCTCGTTACCTTCTCGCTTACCGAACCTCAACCGTTTTGGAAGAAGTGCTCTCCGTCTCGTGCTGCCCGCTCAGGATCGCTCGGTAGACCTGCTCCATCCGAGTACACATCTGCTTGGGAGTGCTCTCGCGAAGGACACGCTCCCTTCCGGCTGCCCCCATCTTATGACGCAGGGCCGGGTTCAGTGCTAGAGTACGCAACGAGTGTGCCAGTGTAGCAATATCGTAGGGTTCACTTAATAAACCAGTAATGTTATCTTCGACGATCTCGGGGACACCCCCATTGTTGTAGGCCACCACGGGCTTTCCCAGTACCATTGCCTCTAGATACACCATTCCCAGGGGCTCCTCAAAGCTAGGCATGGCATAGATATCAAAGGCGTTCATCAGGCGCGGAATATCGCGTCGGAACCCCGTAAAGGTCACGTGATCCGCGATTCCTTTCTCCGCCACCAGAAGCTCAAGCTCCGCCAGAAAGCTCGTGCCTCCGGGGTGAGCACCGGTATCATCCTCCCCGACGATCATCACGTGAAGCTTGGGAATCTCCGGCAGAAGCTCCGCCACGGCCTCTAAGAGCTCCCGCTGGCCCTTCCAGCGAAAGAGGCGCGAGCAGGCTCCAATTAAAACGGCATCGGGGGCAATTCCAAACTCTTGACGAACCTCCGCCGCATCGGTGCGGGGGTTCCAGGCGCCATCATGGTTGTCTAGCGCATTGACCACCGTGTGCACCCGATTTGCCGGGATACCCGCCTCCACAACTGTCCGCGAGACAAACTCCGACACCCCAATTACAGCATCCGCATGACGGAGCGCCCAGCGTACCATCGGGCTGAACCAACCGGCATGGCGCACATGCATGTGAATGATACTCTTAGCTCCGGTGAGCTTGCCCAGAAGCACGCCATAGAAAGCATCACGTGGCTTCTCCGTACAGTGAATCATCTGGATTTTCTCACGCTTAATATAGAGTGCCAGCGCCAGAAGGCTCAGTGGCAGACGTGGCCCTTGTGTGAGGCCCAACCAGAGCCGCTCCTTAAGGGAACGCGAGAAGAACGAGGGGCCAAACTCCGTGGGACGAACCAAGATTCCTGGGATTTTCTCGATGCGGTCTATCACGGTCATAGGAGCATTGGGGTCGGGCCGATGATTACAAGCCACATATACTTTCACCTCTTTAGGATTGAGGTGCTGCATCAGCTGTGCATGGATTGCCGAGTCTGCACCAAAGAACGTCTGGGACTGTAAAAAGAGAACCCGTTTCGCATCTGTCATCAGGCTCATCTCCGCACCTCCATCTCTAGAGTGCGAATCACCCGAGCGGGGTTTCCTCCCACCAGTGTGTGTGGTGGGACATCTTTGGTGACAATGGCTCCTGCGGCAACCACCGCTCCCTGACCAATGGTCACACCCGGCAGGATCATCACTCCCAGACAGAGCCAGACCCCATCTTCGATGACTACGGGGCGAGGAAGCAGCGATCCTGCCCGATGGCACGGATCGTTGATCTCATGTGTGCCTGTGACGATAGTCACGCCGGGCCCAAATGTCACATTATTGCCCACGGTCACGGGCGCACAACAGTCAATCGAGCTAGGTGGATAGATCAAGCAGTCACGTCCGATAGTCAGGTTGCGCACCGCATGCCGCCCCCCACGAAGATAAAGTACTCCACGGATCATCGTTTTTGGGCCGATCTTGACCCCGGCACTCTGATAGACAATCCGCCGCCAACGTCCTGCCATATCCTCGGGTAAAGGCCGTACTAGTGCATGGGCTAGCATCAGTCGCCAGGGCACCCAGCTCAGTCCCAGCTCGTCCCCCAAGGCATTTAGGATACGGTGATGTCCTGGTTCTTGCTGTGAGATCACTTTTTCCATCACTTGTTTTTCTTCTCCAGAAAACGAATCAATCGTGCAGGTACCCCGGCCACGAGGGTGCAAGGAGCAACATCGCGTGTCACGACAGCCCCCGCCGCAACCACTGCCCCTCGGCCAATGCGAACGCCCTTAAGCACCGTCACCCGCGCCCCCAGCCAAACGTCATCTTCAAGCACCACAGGAGCAGCAATCCCGGGCTTCGTATGATCATCCGTACTATGAAAGTCAGAGTCCATGATCAGGGAGTAGTTACCGATAGCGCAGTTTTTGCCGATAGTCACGCGCTGCTGCGCCCCAATGGAGACCCCCGAGTTAATGTAGCACTGCTCCCCAATCTCAATGAGAGCTCCCGGGCCTGCAGCCAGCTCGACAGGCACGTGGGTGGCTCGAATCCGCACCCGCTTCCCAAGCCTCACATCGCCTTCAATCTGAAGCTTGCCCCAGACCCGGATCCAAGTGCCACGCTGCGAACAACGGCGTGTCTTGAAGAGACTGGTCAAGAGCACCCATGCTGTTTGAAGCTTGTGTTTCATATCTATTCAACCTTACAAGTTCTGTGCCAAGGTTAATGTCTTTATGTAAAGCGACTACCAGCTTTTAGGCAGTACGCCGCACCAGCATTCCCTGAAGCGCCTTCAGGTCAGTCAGGCTCCAACAGCGCAAGAGAACACAGGCAACAAGATAGAGCAGGGCACAAGGAAAAACCGCCCAGAGCCCCATATTCGTTCCCAGAGAGAGAAAAAGCCCCACAATCATCGGCACTGCAGCAAAGACATAGCGCATCAATTGTGATGCAAGCCCCCCACTAAATAGTCCACGCGGAAGAGCACGCCAGTAAACGACTCCCAGATAGACCTCGACAACCACATCCGAGATCATCGCACCTAGGGCAGCATTACCCCAGAGCCGATGCCCCCCCCAGGAAAAGAGGATGCAGAGTGGAATCCCAAAGAGGCAGGCAATGATCGAGCCACGTATCTGCACGGCTTGACGATCCATTGCCATGACGAGAAGCCCCAGCACTGCTGTTACAAAATACAGAAGCATTCCGATTCCACCAACCGAGAGAACAGGCACCGCCCCTGCATTTGCAGAGCCATAAAGAAGATTGACGATGGGCTTTGCCAGAAAGATCGCAGCAGCTGCAATGGGCAGGCCAACCAGTAGCGTGATATCAAGGGCTTTCCTTGCGAGGCTCGCAAAGCCTGCTCGATCCCCCGCCCCATGTAGCCGAGCCAGGGTTGGTAAGAGTGTCATGACGAGAGCCATGGGAAAGAACATCGCGGTTCCGACGAGCCGAAATGCCATGGCATACCAGCCCACCTCCGCATCCGTTGCCACAGCCCCAAGAATGATGGGGTCAGTCTGACCATAGAGGGTACGAAAGACCAGAAGACCCATAAATGGCAAACTTGCCATGGCTAGAGCCTTCATGTCGGCAATCTTAGGTAGGCTGATCGTCTTGAGCAGTTCCCCCATCCCTGAAACATAGTAGATAAAGGTCACAAGACCCGTAACCGCAGAGATTGCGGCAATCATCCAAAGTGGCGCATGCAGTATGATCAACAAGAGAGTTGCAATTCCAAATACAAATTTATCAAGCACTGTAGCCCGATTAAATCGCTTCATCTCTTCGAATCCCTGGTAAACACTCGCAAAAACATCATTTAGCACGAAGACAACCATGCCAGGGATGCTTACCAAAATCAACAATCGCTTCTCTAGAGAGTATCCCATCAAGCAGGCAGCAAGGTAAGCGAGAGGAATTGCTATAACTCCTAGGACTAAACGTAGAGTAAATGCGGAGACAAATAGCGAGCCCGCACGGCTACGGTCTCGAGCAATTTCCTTAATCAAGACCTGTGAGGTGCCCAATGGAACAATGACACCGATCAGCATCACCATCGCGGAGCTAATGGCAAGCTTTCCCATACCGCTATCGTGTATATAGCGCGGCAGGTAATAGGTCACCAGAGCGCTCATCGCCCAGGCAAAGAGCTGAGTCACCAAGATACCTACCATGTTTTTCGCCACACGGGCATTTTGAACACTCATCGTGCGCTCCTTGATGGGAGATGTGACGCTGCAGGTCGGTGTCGCGTAGGCTTGGGGCTACGCTCAGGCTCCTGCCCCCCCACTCCAGGGCGATAGCGTCGCTTCTTGGGATCATTAAGTGTCATTGCATTGGGGGTGATTCCAACCATTGCCCCTATCCATATGGCCACGAAGATCATGTTGCGGAAGTTGGAGAGCTGAAGATCAAGCAAGCCAAAAACAAGTAACAGCCCCACAAGTACTAGTGTATAGAGAGCCACAAAACGGGGATAAGGATCCGCATTCTCACCGATTTTTTGTTCTTTAAAACGAATAATCCGACATGCATAGACAATTATGGCACAGATCATACCCCAGAATACTAAAAATCCTATCGTTCCAAGACGCATCCAAACCCAAAGAATTTGGTTATGAGGAAGTAAAGTATACCAAGTATAAATATCCTTAATAGAGTCCAACGAAGCAGGAGTGAAAAATCGTTTTCCATACCCATAACCAATAGTCATTGAGACAGGAGAAGATCGCATTGTAAACATCAGGTCATAATTTTCTGACTGACGGTAAATATCAGAGCTAGAATCTCGCTCATTAGGCGCAATTGCCGAGTTAATAGCACGCGCTGGACCTCCTATAGCACCACTACTATCTCTAAAAGCAATAAAATATGGAGGAAAAATAACAATAATCGCCATCAATACGCGAATAATATTTTTTCTAGCACTAGGAAATCCCTTATAAGCAGATAGAAACAAAACAGGTAACGCAATAACCACTGCGGCATAAGCAGTACGGCGGTTTGTCGTTATGTTTGCATACAGAACCAAGGGTACCAGAGCCCACATTAGTATTTGTAATTTCTGTTGAACACGTGAAATTGACAATACTGATAACAGCATAATAAATGACACAAAGAAAAAAGCTTCTTCATGTGAACCCACACCACCATCTTGTATTTCACCATGAAATATCATCAAGTGACGATAAATATAATTAAATGCCTTAAAAACTATACATAAGAAAGTAATCCATATCAATTTATCAATATTTTCTTTTGTCTTGACAGCATTAACAGACAAAAAATAAGCAACCCCGAAATAGACCTGTGCACGAACTTCCTGAAGAGCCTCATTAAAGTTACCCCCTGTTGCCATTCCATTGAGCCAGCCAACAGCAACAAACCCCAAGTACCCTAGAATCGGCCAAAATAGAGAGCCACAACGAATATGAACTCGCTGATGTGTGGCAAAACGAAGTAGAGTCACTCCCGCGAAGATCATCAAAACCAGCTCAAAAAAATTCATCGGAGCGACTTTAGGATTCGTGCCAAGATAGCTCTGAAACATCGTGTTGATATTCCAGAAAAAGGGAACAGCATCGGTTAAGCCTTCCCCGCTTTTTATCTGCTGAAAAACCTCAAAGAGAAGTGCAGAACTAAAGAATCCATATAAGGCCAGCCTTGGGTAGTACCATAGGATTGCAGGAAGAAGAGTCACGCTCAGTATCAGAATAGGTACCAAGAGTGTCGTTGGCTCAACCAACACATAGGACACTCCTGCACTCAGTGAGAGTAGTCCTGCAAAAATCCCTAAAAGGGTCTGCTGAAGATGCTGCCGCCTCTTTGTCTCACGAAGGCCTAGGACGTTTGTCGGCTGGTAGACCTGCTCCTGTCGTCGTCTCTTCACCACGCTAGTTCCCCCCGATTCGCAGGAGAGTCGCGGAGTAGGGTGGCAGGCTCATGCTTGCTTTTCCGCTCTTGATTCTTGGAGCAGGCTCTTCCGTAAGCTGATTGGGCTTTGCTGCGGAGAACCGCCAGAGCTTGGTAGCGCCCCCATCATGCCCTTGAAGGCTCAGAGGCACCGTGATCGTCGCTTGGGGAGTTTTATTGATGAGCACCAGTGTCAGTGCGCCCGTCTTGCTCTCGATGGCCGAGAAGACTGCCAGACGCTCGTTCTGCTCGTAGGTGCTCTTGCAGGCCATGTCCCCAAAGCCTGACTGCCCCGGAGCGGGCCGTCGGAAGAGCTGGAAGGCAGCGGCGGCAGGCGTGAACTCCTTGGGGCGTGTCCAGAAGCAGGCGATGTCCACACCCTCTTTTCCAAAGACCCCAAGTGCCTCGGCTGCCGCTAAGCCACCACTGATATCGCCCTCAGCTCCAAAGCTCCACTCCCCGATAGCGAGCTTTGTCCCAGGGTAGCTCTGCGCGATCCACTCTTTCATCCGAGGTACCAGCTTGACCGTGGGGCCATCACCCGAGTTAGCGATCCAGGACTCATCGCGGTAGTTCGCATCCCAGAGGCTTCGCACAGAGTGAATTCGCAGGTTACGGGTCGCGGGATCTTTGGCATCGCTGTAAATATTCTCGCCCTGTGGGTAGTAGTGAATGTCTAAGACATCCAGTGTCCGCTTGCCACGCTTGACATCAAATGCCCGCGCCTGCTTGAGGAACCACGGGATAAAGGCCGTTCCCCCATGTGCCTGACGGTCCGCTCCCGTACGGAAGTTGTCACTGCCCCTATCGAGCGCTGAGTAGAAGTAGCTAGTCCATCCCGAGACCGCAGGCCCAGCGACCAGAGCAGTCGGATCGACGTCTTTCACAGCGGTGGCATACTCCGTGAAGTTCTTCAACACATCGTCGTAGCCCATCTGTGCAGGGTGAACATCACGGTGGGTAAAAGACCAGAGATCGGGCTCGTTGTCCATGGCGTAGTAGCGCACGCCACTGCCTGCCCCATTGCCATGGGCCTTGACCAAGTGCGCCACCCACTCGTCTTGGTAGACCGTGGTACCAGGCTTGGGATTCTGCTCAAAAGCCCGCCCCTTGCGTGCCATGGAGCGCACGCTAGTACGCTGGCGATTTGCTGCCGGGTCGTAGCCTGCAACCGGGCCATCACAGCCCGAGACACCAGGGCCCGTGTTCCAGGGAACGTTCTCCGATTTAGCGGCAGTATCACCGCTACGGGCGACCCAGCCCAGTGTTGGCACGGTCAGGTAGCTGGCAATCCCTAGATCACGGTTGCCTTGTACAAACCCATCGGCAGCCCCACCGGGTGTCGTGAACGCTTTCTCCCCCGCGTGATTGCGAAACTCCCAGTCACTTCCCGAGTTCCAGAAATTGCTCACCCAGTTGTGGCGCGAGTTGGGATTACCTCCCCAGCGGTTGAGGGTCAGCCCCAGTGCCTCCGCTTCCGGTTTACTCGCATGGGCAGCGCCATAGATATACGGACTGATGGGGCGCTTCTCTGCCTGCGCATCAACCGCAACGGGAATTGTCAGGGCTTTGGGTGCTTCCGGCAAGCTGGTATCGGGCATCAGGTAGATATCATCAAAGCCAACCTCACCACTTGCCGTCGAGATAGCGCACTGGAAAACCACACCGCTTATCTTCTCTCCGTTGCCCACTCCCATTGCCTTGAGAGGAACCCGGATCTTGCGCCAATTGGGCTTAAGCCCCTCGGCACCATTGACAATATACTGATCCAGCGTGAGCTGACGGCGGGGCTTGTTGGACTCATCAAAGACCGTCACCATCACGGCATTGGGGGTCCCTTTGTAGAGAAACTCCAGGGTGCCATAGCCATTGGCAGGGAGTGCCGTGTGGTGGAAGTAGAGCCCCTCACTCCCCTTGAGAGTCATCGAGACACCGTTGATGCCGTTAGCGGCCATTGCCACTGAGGCTTTATCATGAGTGGCCCAAGACCAGTCTTCCCAGCCCTCGCCAAGCCCATCGCGGTAGACCAGAATAGGCTCATCGGCACGCTCGGTGGGTGCAACGGGAACCATGCCTTGCGGGCCGATTCCTGTTGTGGCGGCAAAGCTCTTGACGATACCTTTGGCAGTCTCGCGCACGCCACCACCCGCATGGATTTTCTTTATCCCCCAGACAGCCCCTAAAACCGCGACACTCCCGACGCTTCCCAGAAGAACAAAGGTGATTCGTTCTTTACGAAGACGTTTCTTATCTGTTTCCTCACGACGACGACGTGCCGCACGTGCCTGAGCACGGCGGCGACGATCTTCCTCACTTAATTCTCGAACGGGAGTTGCTGCCATAGTTGTAAACATCTCACTTAACCTAACCTAAAGAATCTAACGCGACTTAAGATAAGAAAACGCCACCATCAGGATCACCCAGCCGCCTAGAAAAACCCAGTGCCGGGTCTGCCAGCGTGGCACAAAGAGCCCCATCAAAGTCGTCATGAAGACGATTCCGATCACCAGGTTCACGCGGCATCCTCCAGCAGACGCTGAGACTCATCGCCTATTGGCATCCGCTCGGTTCGCACCCACTCCGGTGACTCTTGGGAGGTCTTCTTCCCCCCCTTGAGCTTCATGAAACTATAGAGAGCAAACTTCCAGAGAGCATAAAAAGGCGCACGAATCAGTGCGCTATACACTTCAGGGCGTGCTCCCGAGACCTTGAGCCCACCAAAGATATAGAGACCGTAGAGCACCAAGGAAAAAGGCACCAGCAGTGCCCAGACGGGCAGCAGAATCCATAGTCTCAGACAGAGGAGAGTCAGACCTGCCCAGGCGGCGTGAAAGGCCGCCAGCTCCGCAAGTGGGGGAATGAGGAGATCAAGTCCAGCATCCATAAGACGTGCATCACGTCTCTGGAGACCCGCGAGAAAAAGCTGGGGAGCGCGCTGCCGCAAAAGCCGGTAGCGTCCCTGCTCCCAGCGCGCTCGTTGCGAGGTCGCCTGCTGGCTCGTGTTGGGCATCTGGGCTCGCACAATGGCTTGGGGGGCATAGTCAACCACAATCCCCTGCTTGAGAAGCAAGTTGAGGCCGTAGTCGATATCCTCGGTGATGCTACTGCCGCTCCACGGAGTGGTTTCGAGCACGGCTCGTGTGAAGCCCATGCCGTTGCCCTTCAGGCCAACCGTGAATCCCTTATGGCTCCGTCCCAGAGGCTTGACATGGTTCACCAGCTCAAAAGCCCCCTCCATGAGCGCTGCCCGCCATGACTCCGCGCCATTGAGCACCCCGTAGCGTCCCTGAACTGCCTTGCGATGCGTCGGCCAGCTCTCAGGAGCCACGCCGCCAAAGAGCTCTTGTGCCATCACGGCAACAAAATTGGGAGCCGCTTTTGTATCCGCATCTATGATCACGACCGCATCGGGCTTTTGCTCGCGTGTCCAAAGCCGCTTCATGGCCCACTCCAAGGCGTAGCCTTTCCCTCGTTCCTCCGGATTGCAGCGCTCCAAGACGGTCGCACCTGCATCACGAGCTAGGCTCGCTGTGTTATCGGAGCAGTTGTCTGCCACTACCACGGTCTCAAAGTGCAAGGCCGAGTAGGTCTGCGCCAGCAGGCTCTCCAGCGTGGAGCGGATCACAACCGACTCATTGTGAGCGGGAATGACGATAACCAATCGAGGCTGCTGCTCTGCTAAGAGACAGGCCGTCGTGCGCTGTCGCCGGTCTTGCACAATAGCGGCACGGCCCATCAGCTCCGACAAGTAGACAGTGCTTCCTAGGGTTGCGGTCCCGAGCACCATCCAGCCTGTGAGGCAGGTATAGGTAAATGCCGTATAAAGCTCACTCATTCTGGATTCCTAAGCGACCTTTCGGAAGAACTGCTGAATCTTGTAGGGCATCGAAGACTTCATGCGGTTCAGCACCACACCAAGCACCCGCTTGCGTCCGAGCCGATCGACGGCCTGCTGGACGATATCTTTGGGCGTCACTCCTGAGCAGACAACCAGCATCACTTTATCGAGATGCTCGGCAATCGGCAGAGCGTTGCCCGTCGAGACGGCAGGCAGGTCCACAATAACCGTGTCGTAGATCTCACGAGCCGCCGCGATAATCTCCGTGACAGCGGCGGAGCGTGCGGCTTTATTGGGATTGCGAGGGAGCTTCCCGGCAGGCATCACCGAGAGGTCACCGCAGTCCGAGAGCTGAAGGGTTCGGATAACGTAGTCGTCTCCTTCAAGCACATTGATGAGCCCTTTTTCAGTGCGCACACCAATGCGGCGGCAGATCTCATTGTCGCCAAGCCCCAGATCAATCAAGCAGACTTTTCGGCCACTGTTCCGTGCGATGCTAAACGCAAGGTGCATCGCAATCGTGGTCTTGCCCTCGCCCGGCACCGCGCTGGTGATCCCAAAGACATTATCTATGTCCCGAAGCGGGTCGGTCAGGTGCTCCGCGGCATCGTCCCAGTGGTTGGTATTAGTACACTCGGCAAGCTGCCACTCCATGGCGGCATGGAGCTGTGCAAAGTCGGCATCGGTTCGCTCAATGGCCACATGAACCCGTCGTAGCGCCTCAGAGGGTACCACAGTCACGTTGGGAGCCAGCGAGACAGCGCCTCGCTCCATCGCTCCAGATTCGAGCATTTCGTCCTTAGGGAGCGGATGGGTATCGGGGTTACGGATAATCACGTTTTTCTTCTCGTCTTCCTTAGTTATCCAGTGAGGGCAGAAGCGCCCGACTTTTCTTCGACCTGCTGTTTACGCTTTTGGGAGCGAGGACCGCGCGGGTATCTGGCAGGCCTGTTAGGACAGGGATGTCCAGCACCTGCTCAATGTCCGTCTCATAGCGAATCGTCGGATCAGACCACTCCCGTAGCGCCACGACTAGGCCCGCCACAACGGCTCCCAGCAGCAGGCTCACAAACCCCATGGTGATGCTTTTCTTGGTTCCTGAGAGGCTGACGGCAACCACCTGACCCACAGGCTTGAGGTTCTGACTGGCCTTTTCTTTTTCCAAGTTGGAGGTAGAGAGAGCAGCGCTGTAGCTCTTGCGAAGTACCCCAAGGCTGTCCTGCTCCGAGTTGACTCGGATATCGAGCTTCTCCATCTCATTTTGAAGCTTGGGTAGCTCTTTGAGCTGGAGCTGCAACGCCGCGATCTGCTTCGTGATCTCCGCGATCTCTGCCTTTGCCGAGCGTGTGGTGAGCTTGGAGCGATTAGACTCGCTCATCATCTCCGCGTAGAGTGGGTTGAGCACACGGCGCTTGGTGCCCCCTCCGACAGGCTTCTGGCGGCGCTCTCGCGCAAGATCAAGCCGCGCCTGGTCAATCTGGCGATCCAGCGCACGCACCTCATCTGAATCTTTCCGCATGGCTCCGGCTCCACTGGTGAGCAGGTTACGCTTGTCTTGCAGTTCCATCAGGTGCTTCTGTGCCGGTGTATCCCCCAGGTTGAAGGTGGGAGCGGGGTCACCCTCGCTCTCGATGTACTTGCTCTCAGTTCGGGGAAGCAGTGCGCCCTCGCCGCCTTCTGCGACAATGGCACGGTCACGGCGGAGACGCTCCTGGAGCATCTGGATATAGTCGAGTGCCTGCTCGTGAGAAGTAGGGCCAATCTCGGGGTGCTTCTTACGAAAGATCTCTCGCGCCATGGTTGCCGCATTAACTCGCTGCTCTTGCTGATCAATCTGGCCCTTCAGAAACAGTGCAGAGCTTTCGGACGCTCGCTGTTTTGCCTTTACTTGCTCGTCGATATATTGCTCCTGGACTGCCTGAACAAGCTTTTTACACTCCTCAGGATTGTCCCAGGTCATGCTGATAGAGAAGAGCTTATCTTGCTCGTTTTTCATCGAGATGGACTTTAAGAAAGCTCCCACACGCTTATCGTCTACGCCCGGTGCCAGTGAGATAGGGTTCGTGAGTGCCGCACGCTTGAAGACATCGTCGACAAATCCCCCCTCTTTGGCATCTACCAACAAGGTGGTGAGGTTAGCGACATGGACCTCGGAAGGACTCTTCCAGCCGAGCTGATCGGTGTTGAGTCCACCTCCGGCGAGAGTCTTCATCCCATCACCCTCGGAAGCAATGCGAATCGCCGCTGTGGCCGTGTACCCCTTGGCCTTGAAGATCAGCAGAAGCGCCACCGGAACTGCCACACAGAGCATCGTGATCAGAACCAAGTTACGGTTCCGAAAGAGGGCATCTACCACGCGATAGAGAATGTTTGTCCGACGATACATACTAATTACCCGCCTGACGGAGCATCAGAAACGTTGAGAGCCCCAGTGCCAGCTCATTGAATCCTAACCGAAAGCCACCCGAGCGCCGTCTTTTTGTGGGAATCTCAAGAATGTCACCCGGCATGAGCATTCGGTTCAGCCGGGCAGCGACCTCGGCATCTTTACCTTGAGCAGTGCGGTTCTTCATCACTTTCTCCAGGTCAATTTTCTCTGTAATCGGAGCTCCGTTGGGTGCGAGGCGTGTGATTGAGGCGTTCTTAAGATCTGCCTCCTGAGTCGTGCCACCCGCTTGCTGGATCGCCCAGTAGATCGTGGGCTGAATTTTGTCGGGTAGCTCCACCCTGCCGGGCTGGATGACGCCACGGCCCGCCAGGAACACTTGGCTGACATTGGCAGGAATCACCAGGGTGTCACCAGGGCCAAGCTGGAGGCTCTGCGGAAGGCGATCCGGGTTCGTGAGATCCACAGGAATGGGGGTGCCACCCGATCCACGGCGGATGCTTGCTCGGGAGAGAGCAGCCTTGCTACTGGAGCCACCTGCCGCCGCCAAGGCTGCAAGGGGAGAGCCATCTCGGGGTGCGACAACATAGCCGGGCTTGCCCACTTCTCCCAGAACCTGCACCATGGTCTCGTTTTTGTCGCGCTCTTGAATCACCAAGAGGTCACCGTCTTCAAGCAGGTAGTTGAGATTAGGATCGCCCGAGCCAAGGAGCTGGACAGGATCCACGTTAAAGGTCACTTGCCCACCACGGCGCACCAAGCGGATCGTCACGAACTCCGTGCGCTCGACTGTCATCCCACCTGCCTCGGCAATCAGATTGAGCACACGCCAGTCATCTCCTAGCTCTTTCTTACCGGGCTCTTTCACCGGCCCCAGAATAGAGACCTCTCCCATCTGGCGCTTGAGCACGGAGACGATAGGCTGAGGATTTTCGAACTGGCGCTTCAGGCCGATCTTGAGTTTGCTGATGATCTGCATCACGGAGTCGCCTGCCACGGCGACCTCACCGACATAGGGGTAGATAATGGTGCCATCCGGGGCGACGGTCATGGACTGGGTCAGCTCTGGTCGTCCCATGATCTTGATCTCAAGGGAATCGCCAGAGCGTACTTTGTAGCGCACAGGAGCCACGGGCAAAGGGGCCGTGTTTTTTGACACAGGAGTTGAAGGGAGGAGCACGGGGCGTGACTCAGGTTTACGCAGCGCCTGCTGTCCAAGCACGATGGGGATAACGGCAGAGCTTGGGACAATCCCACTGGCCCACACGGACTGACTGCTGACAACGGCTCCCAGTGCGATCATGTAACGTGTTGCTTGTTTATTTCTCATTTTGCAAACTCCCTATTCTTCAAGTGCTTGAGTGAAATTGTTCGTGCTTGAGCGAAATACTCCGGCACAGCTACTCAGAGTACTAAAGCAACCACCGTGCCATTTCTCTTGCAACCAGAATAAATTTCTAAATTTCTCTCTTACCAAAATGATCACGTCTAGTAGATCGGATCAAAGCACTATGCATTCTCAGATTCATTTTAGTGATTTACGCACAAATCAACTAAAAACCCGTAAATATATCACCATCACCTCGTAATTTACCCAGCTTACACATCTAACATTACAATTAAATACGTAAAATTCAAGACAAAAATATACAAATTCGTTATCCGAAAAAATACCAGTTTTGGGTTACCACCTCATTTTTGGCACACAAACGGTAGGGGTTTAGTTCCGTCCGCCTTCGTCGCGGAGAAAACTTAGGAGAAATGTTAAGACGAATGGTTAAGCTGTCTGTGGTTATGGAAATTCCCTCGAAAGAGAGCGTGAAAAAGGGCGAGCCCCTGAACCGTGCCCTGGATATTGTGGTATCCGCAGGAGCACTGCTTGTTCTGGCTCCGGTTTTTGGAACCATTGCTGCCCTCGTCTGGGTAGAGGATCGTGGTCCCATTCTCTTTTCCCAACAGCGTGTCGGCCAAGGGGGCAAGTGCTTTCCTTTCTATAAGTTTCGCAGCATGGTTCCCCATGCGGAAACCTTAAAAAAGAACCTCCAGGCACAAAACGAGGCCACGGGTCCCATCTTCAAAATGAAGAACGACCCCCGCATTACCCGAATTGGGCGGACTCTGAGACGCTACTCCCTAGACGAGCTGCCCCAGCTCTGGAATGTTCTCCGTGGCGATATGAGCTTGGTGGGGCCACGCCCGCATCTTCCAAGCGAGATCGAGAGCTATGACAACTACCCCATAGAGCGACTCTCCGTCACTCCTGGGCTCATTTGCCTCCGCGAAGTAATGGGCCGCTCCACACTCACCTTCGAGGAGTGGATCGCACTAGATCTGGAGTATGTTCGGACACGCTCTTTTTGGCTAAACCTCTCGATTCTCCTACGAGCGATCCCTGCGATCCTTAAAGGAGATGGAGCGTACTAGTTTTTATTAGATTTTTTAACTTTAGCACTTTTGTTGTCCCTTCGGCATGGAATTTGCTTGGCTTCCCCCTCAGTAATTTTTCGGAGAACTATAGAAATGCCGCCTCTTAATAAACAAGTTGTTATTGCAGAAACCCGGTTTGACAATATAACTATGACGCAGGCTGTAGAGTGCATCTTGCAGCTCGTGCAGAAGGCTAACGTCCCCCAGCATATCTGCACAGGCAATATGGATCACCTGGCTTTGCTAAAACAAGATGCCGAGTTTCGGGCGATCTACTCCAGTGCGGCTCTGGTACTCGCCGATGGTATGCCCATTGTCTGGCTCTCAAAACTTCGCCCCGATACAGCCAACTTAGTCGAGCGTGTGGCAGGGAGCGACTTACTTTATGAGCTCTGCCGCGCCTCGGCCTGGACGGGCCTTAAGCTCTTCTTCTTAGGTGGCCTTCCTGGAGCAACGGAGGCAGCGAAGAAGGTTCTGGAGGAGCGCTTCCCGGGCGTGCAAGTTTGTGGTACCTACTGCCCTCCGAAAGAGGCCTTTGATACCCCTGAGGAGCAGGCAAAGATCGCGCAGATTTTAAAGGCGGCGAACCCGGATATTCTACTGGTTGGTCTGGGTGCCCCTAAGCAAGAGAAGTGGATCGCCCGACATAAAATGCAGCTAGGCGTTCCCGTGAGCATTGGGGTTGGTGGTAGCTTTGAGATGGCAGCGGGCATGGTCTCTCGTGCTCCACGGCTGGTTCAGCGCATCGGAATGGAGTGGGTCTGGAGGCTCCTGCAGGATCCGAAGCGTCTGTACCACCGCTATATTGGTCGCGACTTGCCCCTCTTGATGCACTTGGTCACCGAGGCAGGTCTACTCCGCTTGGGACTAAAAAAGCCCAAACCGCGTCCGCTAATTGAAGAGCCACGTCCCCTCGTGACGCGGATTAACATGACAACCGCACCTGCAGAGCCTTCAGAAGCTGTCGTGCCGAAATAGAAATTGAAGTAGAAGTAGAAATTAAGGAAGACACACTGTGAACAATTCAAAAAAAATCGTTGTCACGACAACGGTTGATCTGGAGGATCTTGAGTATCCGATTGGGAAGATCAACGAGGCTGCCGCCAACCATGCACATGCCATTACCAACGACCGCCAGATGTTGGTGCGCACCAGCCATGGCAAGATTATCTGCCGCGAGATTGCTCCTAATACCTTTCTAGGACTAACTACGGAGCGTCGCCGCATGAGCCTGCTGCAAATTGACGAGAATGTCTTTATCTTCGCCCCGGCCCGCCTCCCAAAGCACCGTCTGGAGCACCTCATCACCCACCTACTCACCCGCGACGAAGTTGGCTCCGCCCCCCTGGAAGAGCCCGCCGCAGCCTTTGAGAACTTCACCGGCACAAATCCTCGGGCCTAATGTCTGCGTCTCTTCGTATTGGCTTCGCACTAGAGCACTCCCTGGGCCACACAACTCACGCGAGAAACCTCCAGGCAGCTCTGGCCCAGGATCTCTTTGTCCAGCCAGAGCTAATCGAGCTGCCCTACCACAACACACCCGGAGCTTGGGCAAGGCTCCCTGGTGTGCGCTCCAACTGGTCGCTCCGCGCCTCGCTAGGTGCCTTTCTTGGTCTGCGTGGTCAGAGCTTCGATGCGCTGTTCTTTCACACGCAAGTCACCGCGCTCTTAGCCTCGGGGATGCTCAAAAAGACGCCGGGACTGATCTCGCTGGATGCCACGCCACTTCAGTACGACCGGCTGGGGGCGCACTACGGCCACACACCGGGAAACTCGCGGCTCGAAGTGCTGAAAGCTCGACTCAACCAGCGAGCCTTCTTGGCGGCGCGCGGGCTCCTCACCTGGAGCCAGTGGGCCAAAGACTCCCTGATCTGCGACTATGGCGTGCCTGGTGACAAGATCTTTGTGATCCCGCCAGGTGTGGATATCGCTGCCTGGGACTCCGCCCGTGCGCTCCGAAAACCCCGTGCTGTCGATGCCCCGCTCAACGTGCTCTTTGTGGGGGGAGATTTTATCCGAAAAGGCGGCGACACGCTTCTCGCAGCGTTTGATCTTCTTCCTGAGCCCGTTCGTCGAGCGGCACACCTGCACTTGGTCACTCAGGCCACGGAGCTTGCGCCCACAGCAAACATCACGGTGCACAACGGTGTCACGCCCAACTCGGAGCGCCTGCGCACGCTCTTTGCCGAGGCGGATATCTTTGTCTTTCCCACCCGCGCCGACTGTCTGCCCCAAGCGGTTCTGGAAGCCATGGCCGCCAGCCTTCCGGTCATCACGACCCCTGTGGCGGCGATCCCAGAGGCCGTGATCGAGAACGAGACGGGCAAGCTGGTTCCTGTGGGAGATGAAAAAGCACTTGCTCTTGCCCTGGAGCACCTCCTCACCGACCAGAGCTTGCGCCTGCGCCTGGGAAGTACGGCTCGCCAGGAGGCACTCGCTCGCTACGATGCCGCCAAGAACTATCCGCAAATTCTCGCCCGTCTCAAAGGGCTTGCCCCCCTAACCCCCGCCGGGCGGGGGGACAAAAAAGTATTTCCTCTTATCCCCCCCGCTGGGCGGGGGATGGGGGGGAGGTAATCATGAAGACCCTGCTCCTGATCCCTAGCTACCGTAAAGAAAACATTGCCGCCGCGATCTCTGCCGACCAGCACCCTACTATGGACTACGATGCCCTCGCTGCGGGCCTAGAGTCGCGGGGCACGTGCGCGGAGCTCTACGACTACCGCGCACTGGAGGCCGACTCAGACTCCTTGGTCAAGCTGGCACGAAAGACGCTCGGGCGCGATATCGCCCTTGCGGTGGCGGGTTGGCGACGGCGCAAACGCTACAACACTCTCTTTACCAACGGCGAGAATGTCGGGCTGTTTCTGGCACTGCTCCTGCGGCTCTCGGGGAAGAAGCGCCCCGGCCATGTGACCATTGGGCACCGGCTCTCGACGGGCAAGAAGAAGCTGTTTTTTGGGACGCTCAAGCTCTGGCAAGAGATGGACACGGTCTTTGTCTATGCCACGACGCAGCAAAAGCATGGCGTGAGCGTGCTGGGCATTCCGGCAGAGCGCCTGAGATTAATTCCCTTTCACGCCGACACACGCTTCTGGCGACCGCGACCAGAAGTGACGGAAAACGAGAAGCAAGTCAGCGCTGCCGGGCTGGAGTGGCGCGACTACCCGACGCTACTTGCCGCCGCTGAGCGCCTCCCCGACACGAGCTTCCCCCTCGCTGCCGCCTCGCCTTGGTCCAAGCACAACAACGAGACAGACAAGCGCACCATGCCCACCAATGTCTCGGCTCGCCGCTACGAGTATGGCGAGCTGCGCGAGCTCTACGCATCCTCGGCAATCGTGGCCGTCCCGCTCTACGAGAACGATTTCCAGGCAGGGATTACCGCGATCTTAGAGGCGATGGCCTGTGGAAAAGCGGTGGTTGTGACCCAAACCGAGGGCCAGACCGATGCCATTTTTGATGGGGAGAACGGTCTCTACGTGCCCGTAGGCGATTCAGGAGCCTGGGAAAACGCGATCCGCCGCCTGCAAGCCGACCCCGAGCTCCGGCAGAGCTTGGGTAAAAATGCTCGACTTTGGATCGAGCAGAGTGCCACGCTAGATCAGTGGGTGGAGAGCCTCTGCGCGGCGATTCTTTCCAGTGGGAGCAAAAATACGGTACCATAGCGCCATGGGACGCTCCAAGACATTTTTCGTCACTCTTGTGGTTGCTCTGTGCCTGTTTTCGGGGTGCGGAGGCCGTAGCTCGGGCGATGAGATCGTCACCACGCGCTCAGAGACCAGCCTTGATCCCGATGCGCTCCTGATCGCGGCTCGCTCCGTTCAGGGCTATGTCGTCCCCATACAGGCCGTTCGTGACCGTGACAGTGAGCTGCGCTCGGCCCGCCAGGCATTTCCGGACTTGAAAGAGATCCACGCTGCCCCCAGCTTTAATGCGTATGAGCTCCACTTCGCCATCAGCAACGATGCTCCTTGGCTCTCTAGCTGGAAAGCGGGTAAGCTCGCGACAGGTGTCCGTGACCTCGACTCGGTCTTTGAGGAGTTCGATGCCAATGCCGTGCACTTTCTCAACCAAGATGGCGACCAGAGCTGGTTTGCCGTCACGTTCGACACCTACCTGCGAGCCAACCGCGCGGCGGGGCTCTTCTTTGGCAAGAGTGACTTTCTTAGGATCGCCAGCATTGTCTCGGCTCCCAGCAGCACCACCGATATCCACTACGAAACCATTGCTCCCTCCACCACGCGCCTGACTTTTGTGGTCGGGGAGACGAGTACGGTTGTGGAGCGGACGGGCAAGGGAAGCTGGAGTAAAGCCGCGCCTGTAACGCCCCTGTAACGCTAGCCTGGTCGAGCGTCCGTTTGGTGCGCCCCTACCGTTTGTACAGCAGGGCTTGGAAGCGGAAGTGGGGCAGATGGCCATGATGATCAACGGCGAGGCTATCGCAATCTACCCCGTTCCCGTCGGGCTCTCCGGTGGCCCCATTGCCATCGTGCGGGTGAAGCGGCTACAATAGCTCATGCCACTAAAAGTTGCCATGATCGGAGCCGGAAGTATCGGCTTCACCCGTCGCCTGATGGCGGATTTACTCACCGTACCCGAGTTCGCGGACATGCACTTCGCGTTTCACGATCTCAATGCCCAGAACTTAGACATGGTCAAGCAGCTCGCCGAGCGCGATATCAAGGGCAATGGCCTACCCGCGACCATCGGCGCCTCGACCGATCGCAGAGCATCCCTAGAGGGCGCGGACTATGTGATTAGCACCGTGCGCATCGGCGGACTCTCAGCGTTTGCGGATGATATTGATATTCCGCTGGAGTATGGCATTGACCAGTGCGTGGGCGACACGCTCTGCGCGGGCGGGATCATGTACGGCCAGCGCGGTATCGCCGCGACCCTGGATTTTTGCAAAGACATCCGCGAAGTCGCCAAGCCGGGCGTGCTCTTTCTGAACTATGCCAACCCGATGGCCATGCTGACTTGGGCCGCAAACCACTATGGCGGTGTGAACACCGTGGGGCTTTGTCACGGCGTCCAGGGCGCGCAGCATCAGATCGCCTCTTGCGTCGAGCAGTGGGCCAAGCGCGAGGGAATGCTCACCGAAGGCGAGAAAGTGCATCGAAAAGACATTGACTTTGTCTTCTCGGGGATCAACCACCAGACCTGGTGCGTCAAGGCTCTCTGGCGCGGGATCGATCTGATTCCCAAGCTCTACGAGCTCTTCACGGGCCACGATAGATACCCCACCACAGAGAAAGTGCGTATCGATGCGCTCAAGCGCTTTGGCTACTACTCCACCGAGAGCAACGGGCACCTCTCTGAGTACCTGCCCTGGTACCGTAAGCGCCTCGATGAAGTCACCAAGTGGATTGATCTGTCATCTTGGATCAATGGGGAGACCGGCGGCTATCTGAGAGTCTGCACCGAGGGCCGCAACTGGTTTGAGACTGACTTCCCCAACTGGCTCGCCCAAGACCCGCCGCAGTTTACGGCTGAGAAGCGCAGCGAGGAGCACGGGAGCTACATTATCGAGTCGCTGGAGACAGGCCGCATCTACCGGGGGCACTTCAACGTGGTCAACAACGGCGCGATCCCGAATCTTGCCGACGATGCGATTGTGGAGGTGCCTGGCTATGTGGACCGCAACGGCATCAATATCCCGATCGTCGGGGACTTGCCGCTTGCCTGTGCCGCGACTTGCACGGCTTCGATCAATGTCCAGCGCATGTCGGTACACGCCGCACTCACCGGCGACCGAAATCTGCTCAAGCAAGCCATGCTCCACGACCCACTCACCGGCGCGGTCTGTGATCCCGAGGAGATCTGGCAGATGACCGATCAGATGCTCGTCGCCCAGTCGGAGTGGCTCCCACAGTACGTCGCCAGCGGTGCAGTAGCCGCCGCCCAAGTCGAGCTAGAAGCACAGACTGCCAACGGAACGCGCGTGCACCGCATGGTCGGCTTCAAGGGCACCGCGCGCCAGCACACCAAAACCGTTGAGGAGATGGCCGCTGCCAAGGAAGAGTCGCGCAAAAATGCCCAAGCCGCCGACAAGGGCAAGATGACGACAAACGCGTAGATGCGGATTCAGACGGGCACATAAATGAGCCCGCTGTTGCCCCTCTTAAGCAACCACCCCGTAGCGCGGATCACGGGGGTAGACCCAGTCGATGTAGTCGGTGTCCACGGTCGTGCCGCCGTGCATGTCCACGAGCAGCACAACCTGCCCCCGGTGGTAGCACGCATGCCCTTCAAGCTGGGTGAGCTGCCCGCTGCGCACCACACGATACGTGTTGCCATCGCCCTCTTTGAAGCTAAAAGTCACCTCCAGGTCGTCGTCGGTGAGGGCGGCGAGGTAGGCAACCCAGCGCTCCTCCGAGACGGCGTAGCGCGGGCGCAGCGACTCTAGCGTGACGTCTTTTTCAAACCACCACCCAATGGGCCGGTCTTCCCCCGCCATCCAGGTCAGCCAGTTCTCCCGGCAGGCAGCCAGGTGGGCGGCAATGGTTAATGCACGCGAGAAGCGCGGGTCGGTGCGGCTGGCCTCGGGCACAGACTCCAGCATGGTCAGCATCTTATCGTTGGCGTCTCTCTCGTAGTCGTAGAGCTCGCGGTATTGGGTTATCCTCGTTATAAACAGATGTTTGCCAAGATAGCCCAAGATACCTCCCCAAAGGGAAGAATTTTTTAGAAATTTTTGGGGACGCGGCGCTGTAGGCGTAGGCTGAGCAAGAGCGTCCCGATCAGTGCAAGGGGCACGAGCGCCAGTGCCCCTTGCCAGCCAAGGCTGGTAGAGGCGAGTGCGCCAATCCCCCAGGGAATCACGGCACCACCGACTCCTCCGGCAGCAACCACGCCCCCAAAAGCCGTGCCCGCCACGCTCGGGAAGCGCTCACCTGCTTCGGCGAGTACCAGGCTAAAGATACCCGCGATAAAGAGCCCCGTAAGAGCGACGCAGACCAAGACGGGCAGTAGTGCCGGCAGGAGCAGTGCCAGTGCCGCAAAAAACACGCCCCCCCCGGCACAGAGCGCGGTGAGCCGCATCAGAGGGTAGCGCCCGAGCAGCCCCCCCAAAGCAAAGCGCCCGATCGTCATCGTGATCCAGAAAAGTGTCCCCACACCCGCCACCCAGGCGGCACCACCGGCTAGCTGCTTCTCAAAATACGTCGGGAGCCAGGAGAAAAAGCTCACCTCGGCTCCCACGTAGAGCGCCTGCATCCCGCACAGAATCGCAAAGCTGGGCTTCTGTAAGACCGTCCGAAGCGCCGAGAGCTCCAGCGCCTCGGGTGCGGCGCTCTTGGGAATGCGGCAGGCGCTAAGAATCACAAACACGACGAGATTGATCGCGGCTAGCCCAAAGTACAGCCAGCGCCAATCGGTGCCATGCGTGAGTAAGTAACGACAGAGGGTTGGGGAGGCGGCAGCTCCGACACCAAAGGCCACTTGGAGGGCATTGAGCAGAAACGCGCGTTTTTCGGGGTAGAGATCAGCGGCGAGCGCATTGGCCACCACCTCCATCGCCCCACTTCCCGCCCCCACCAGCAGCGCCGCCGCCAGCGCCAGAACATAGCTACCTGCGCTCCCAAAGAGCACCAGCCCACCAGCATAGACCGCTAGCCCCATCAGTAAGACGGCTTTGCGTCCCCAGCGATCTGAGAGATAGCCACAGAGCAGCACACCCACGACAAAGCCCGCGAAGTTGGCGGGAAAGAGCCGCCCTTGCGCCTCAACGCCGAGTGAGAATGCCGTCCCCAGATACGGAAGAAGTACCCCAAAAGCGCCTAAATAGACGGAGTAGAGGAGCATCGCGGTGCAACAGAGAACCGCAAGAAGCAGCCGAGGAGTCGCCATTAATCCTGCTGCGCAGCTTCAAGCAGAACACGCTCGGCAACAAAGATTGGAGCGCGGACACGCAAAGCGAGAGCAATGGCATCCGAGGGGCGACAGTCTATCTCTAAGGCAGGCGCTTTCTCGCGGGTAAGGTGGAGCTTGGCATAAAATGTCCCCTGCCAGAGGTCATCGAGCACGACACGCTCCAGAGATGCTCCCAGCTTGTCTAAGAGATTGCGGAGCAGGTCATGGGTGAGGGGCCGCTCAGGAGCCGTTTTCTGGAGCGCGTTCTGAATCGCCATGCTCTCAAAGGGCCCAATGTGCACCGGCAAGCGGCGGCCATGGCCATCGCGCAGCATCAGCATCACGTCACTAATCGGAGAGTTTTCGGTCTGGCCTTCGGCGTGCGCTTCCCAGAGCCCGAGAACCTCCACCTCTTTCTCCTCAAGAGCGCGGGGCTGGCGGTTCTCGTTCTCGCTAGTCTCATCGTATGGGCTGGACATCCCCCGTTTTACTCCGGCTTGCTGACCGTCGGGGCGGCACCGATCGCGGCAAGGAACTCCCGGTTGGAGCGGGTTCGGCCTAAGCGATCCAGAAGTAGCTCGGTTGCCTCTTTGTTGCCCAAGTTGGCCAGAATGCGGTGCACCTGCCAGATCTTGCGCAGGTCATCCTCGCCATGAAGGAGCTCATCGCGGCGGGTTCCCGAGAGCTTGATGTCAATGGCCGGGAAGATGCGCTGCTCTGCCAGTGAGCGATCCAGGCGCAGCTCCATGTTTCCCGTGCCCTTGAACTCCTCGAAGATAATGTCGTCCATGCGGCTACCCGTCTCAACAAGCGCGGTGGCGATAATGGTCAGTGAGCCCCCGTTTTCAATGTTACGAGCCGCGCCAAAGAAGCGCTTAGGACGGTAGATCGCCGCGGGGTCAAGACCACCTTGGAGGGTGCGCCCTGAAGGGTTCACGGTCAGGTTTGAAGCGCGTGCAAATCGGGTGAGCGAGTCGAGCAAGATCACCACATCCCGGCCCATCTCGACTAAGCGCTTGGCCCGCTCCAGAGTGAGATCCGCGACCCGCATGTGGTTATCCGGTAGCTCATCAAAGGGCGAGGCAATCACTTCCCCCCGAACGGAGCGCCGCATGTCGGTCACTTCTTCCGGGCGCTCATCAACCAGCAGCACCATCAGATGAATGTCCGGGTGATTGATTGCCACCGAGTTGGCGATCTGCTTGAGAAGAATCGTCTTACCGGCTTTAGGAGGCGCGACGATCAGACCACGCTGGCCTTTGCCAATGGGCGAGACTAAGTCCATGAAGCGCATGGAGATGCTCTTCGGGTCTAGCTCCAGCGTAATTCTGGAGTCCGGAAAAATCGGCGTGAGCTCATCGAAGTTGGGCCGCAGGCGTGCGACATCGGGGTCAAAGCCGTTGATCTTCTCCACCCGCAGCAGCCCAAAGAACTTTTCGGTGTCTTTGGGAGGACGTACGAACCCGAGCACCTGATCTCCCGTTTTAAGGGCGAAGCGCTTGATCTGTGCCTGTGCGACATAGATATCATCGTTGCTGGCGACCAGATTGTGCCGCCGCAGGAAGCCATAGCCCTCGCTGTGAAGCTCCAGAATCCCCTCGCCCGTCAGCGGCTCTTCCCCATTGAGGGTTGCCTCATCGAGATCGCGCAGGTCGCTCCCTGGCCCTAGGCTGGCGCCACTACTGCGCCGAGGTGGAGGGGCGCTGTAGTTGCCACCGCCGCTATTGCCGCTATTTCCACGGGCGGGGCGCATGCTGTGGCCCGGACGATCACGGCGCTCGGGACGATCGGGACGCTCAGCGCGTTCCGGACGCTCAGAGCGTTCTGGACGCTCAGAGCGGGGGGGAGGCAGAGGCTCGGCGACGCGCTCAGGTAAGTCGGCGACAAGCTCTAGCGCCTCTTGCTGGGTAAGGGGCGGCGGGGCGCTACTCTGGAGCAAGCGTCGGCGACGCGAGGGTGGTGCGGGAGGAGGCAGAGCCGAGGAGCCTAAGAGGGCTTCCGCAGCAGCGACAAGCTCGGGAGCGGGAGTAAGAGGGAGGGTGGGAGGAGGAGAAGGGACAGAGACAGGAGCCTCAGCAGCAGGTGCTGCAGGCACGCTCTCAGCAGGGCTGGCTATATCAGCGGAGCTGGTCACAGGCTCGGTACTGTCAGTGTCGGCGGGCGTGGTCAAACGGCGTCTGGGCATGCGGACTTTCCGGGAGGGCGAAGTAATCGGCGAGGGAAACGACGAAACGCGCTGAATGCGTGAAGAAGGACTCGCCGGGGAGAGTTGAAATATGAAGTAAACCACAAACCTTGAGGTTACTCCAAGAGCAGTATATCACGTGTTTTACAGATGGCAACCGCATTTTCCGCAAAAGACAGCCCCCTTCTCACGCTTGGTAAGAAGGGGGCTGTTTTCCATGTCCTATGCCCGCGCAGGGGGGACACTGGGCTGCTGCAGGGGCTCCGGGAGTGGTGGTGGTGTCATGGCGGTAGGCTGCGTCTCCGTACCAGTCTTCACCCGAATCCGGCGCGGCTTGCCAATCGGCTCCAGCGCAAGGTCGAGCACATCGCGCACCGAGTCCACGAAGTGAAACGTCATGCCCTTGCGCAGCTCGGCGGGAATGTCTTCCTCTAGGTCTTTACGGTTTCGTGCGGGCAAGATCACCGTGGTGACCCCGGAGCGCTTGGCCGCTAGGACTTTCTCTTTCACTCCCCCGACCGGCAAGACACGGCCCGTAAGAGTCACTTCGCCCGTCATTGCCAAGCGCGGCTTTACCCGTCGCCCGGTCAGCAAGCTCGTGATCACCGTGGTCATGGTAACCCCCGCTGACGGCCCATCTTTTGGGGTAGCGCCGGCGGGGACATGGATGTGGATCTCCGTCTCACTCCAGAAATTTGCGGCAATTCCCAGCTCGTTGGCATGGGCACGGATGTAGCTGAGCGCCGCTTTTGCAGACTCCTGCATCACATCGCCAAGCTGCCCGGTAAGCTGGAGAGTCTTGGATCCCTCCATCTTCTGAGCTTCTATGTAGATCACATCGCCGCCTACAGGAGTCCATACGAGACCAACGGCGACACCGGGGACACTCGTGCGATCGTCCAGCTCCTCGAACTCGTAGCGGGGTGCCCCGAGAAACTCCGCAACCTTGCCTCGGTTCACGACCAGTGGCTCAGTACGGCCTTCTGCAAAGAGGCGTGTGACCTTGCGACAAATCGCCGCGACCTGGCGCTCCATGCTGCGCACTCCCGCCTCACGGGTGTGGCCCTGCACCAGAGCCATCAGAGCATCATCGGTGATCGTCACCTGCTCCGCCGTGAGACCGTGCTCTCCGAGCTGCTTGGGCACGAGATGCTGGCGAGCAATCGCCACTTTCTCCTGCTCTGTGTAGCCGGTCAGCTCGATAATCTCCATGCGATCTCGTAGCGGCCCCTGGATGGTGTCCAAGCTATTGGCCGTGGTCAAGAAGAGCACGTTGGAGAGATCAAAAGGCGTGTCGAGATAGTTATCTCGAAACGTGACGTTCTGCTCCGGATCCAGTGCCTCCAAGAGCGCCGAGCTCGGATCGCCCCGGTGGTCGTGGGCAAGCTTGTCAATCTCATCGAGCAGAAAGACCGGGTTGTTGGTGCCCGCCCGCTTCAGCCCCGTGATAATCTGCCCCGCCATCGCCCCGATGTAGGTTCGCCGGTGGCCCCGGATCTCGGCCTCATCACGGACACCGCCTAGCGAGAGGCGGTAGAACTCGCGGCCCATTGCACGGGCACTGCTGCGGCCTAGGCTCGTCTTGCCCACTCCGGGAGGCCCGACAAAGCAGAGAATTGGCTGACGCACGGGCTCGCCGCGCTCTAGCTTGATCTTACGCACCGCCAAAAACTCCAGCAGGCGGTCTTTGATCTTATCGAGGCCGTAGTGGTCGGCATCGAGGACATCTTTCACGTGCGGAATGTCGAGGTTATCTTCGGTAGACTTTGCCCACGGGAGGCTCGCCATCAGGTCCAGATACGTTCGGACGACCGTGTACTCGGGGGCACCAAAGGCCATGCGGCTCATGCGCTCCAGCTCACGATCGGCCTCTTTTCGGGCCTCAGTGGGAATTTGTGCCGCATCGAGGCGCTCACGGAGCTCGTCGATGTCGCGGCCGCGCTCATCGCCCTCACCTAGCTCTTTATGAATCGCCTTGAGCTGCTCACGCAGGTAGTAGTCGCGCTGGGCCTTGCCCATCTCACTGGCAGCTTGGCTATGAATATTCGCCCCCAGCTCCATGATCTGCGACTCACGCACTAAATACGAGTGTAGGGTCTGCATGCGCTCGATGAGAGGCAGTGTCTCCAGGATCTGCATCTTCTCGGTCGTGGAGAGATGCGCATGGGCCGCGATCATGTCGGTCATGGTCCAGACGGGTGTGACCTGCTCGATCTCCTTGAAGTGATCGGGCATGTCGTTGCTGAGCTCGACGATCTTCCCAAACGTGGCGGCCAGCTCACGCCGAAGAGCCTCCACTTGGACTTTCTCTTCGTCGTCTAGCACCACGGCATCATCAATCAGCGTGATCTTCGCTCGCAGATACGGCTCCTCTTGAAGCACTTGCTGGATCTGGAAGCGCTGGATTCCCTGCACCAGAAGCTGGGTACTATCCCGGTTGCGGTTCATCATCCGAATGGTGACCACAACACCTGTGGGGTAGACATCTTTTGCGCCGGGATGCTCCGTGGTCGGCTCGCGCTGGGTGACAATGCCGATCATGCGGTTGCCATCGCGCACGGAGTCGGAGATCAGGCGGATGTAGGGATCACGCCCCACCACAATCGGGGCCACGAGAACCGGGAAGATCACGGCATCACGCAGCGGGAGCAGGTTTAGCTCCTCGGGGATTGGGGGGGTCTCTTGTGTCTCGGTATTGAGCTGATCAAAGACATTCTCTAGCTCATCGGCTAAACTATCGGTGTTCTCTTCCATTTTCTTTGTTACTCCTTACTACTCCATCTCAATCGGAATCGTCCGAGTCGGCAAGGGTGTAGATTTTCGCTCGGGCAGTCGGATCGTTAGAAAGCCATTTTTCAGTGTCGCGGTGATCCCATCACGGTTCGCAATAAAGTCCTCGGGCACCTCGAACGTGCGCTCAAAGGGGCCAAAGTAGATCTCTAGCTGGTGACAGAGAAGCTTCTCTTCACTGCTTCCCTCGCCGCGTGAGCCGGAGACCGTCAGGTGTCGCCCATCGCCCGAGAGCATCACGGAGAGAGTCTCGGTGGTGGTCCCGGCGACCTCAAGTCTAATAACGAGCGTATCGCCCGTTTCGTGAATATCGGCGGCGGGCTGCCAGAACCGAGAGATTCCTCCCTGGTTGTCGAGAAAGGCCCGTAGTGCTTCTTCGGTAAATCTTGTCATGGCTTCAGTTCTTTATACATCCTAATTTACTTGAGCGTTCCAGACTCATATAATATCATGAAATATTTTTATAAAAAGAAAAAGCCGGGAGAGAGACTCCCGGCTTTCTGAATGTTTCTTTTCCCTCTAGGTTCCACGGCCAGGGTTCTGGATCGCCCCCGTGGCAGCTCCCACGACCGTCTCCAGTGGCCCCTGCGTCGTGACTCCAAAGGTCTGCAAGTCCGCAATGGCTCGCTCGATCTCCTCGGACGGCCCCGAGAGCAAGACCTCGGCGACTCCCCCCTCTTCGGAAAGGCTCGCCCGCCGAATAGTCAGCGAGATACGAAATCGTCGCGCGATTGTCCCCAGGATCGGGGTATCCATCATCTCGCGGTTAAATGTCAGGTTGTAAACGGCACTGCCAATCATATCGTCCTATTGTACCCTAATCCTCACGCGGAATAAAGTGGCGACAGTCCTCGGGGCCTAAACAAGCGGGGACTTGTGTCCAGCGCCCAGTGCGGTAGTTGCGTGGGTCGGTGAGACGCACGACACAGGCGAGCACCGCATGCGAGCAGTCTCGACAGCTTCCCTTTTCAGAGAGAAGACACTTGATCGCCAGTGCCCGCCGGGGAGCCTTCTCGACGGCATCGGGGCTGAGCGGCGGATCGGTGCGTGGCAGGTCGGGGGTGATGGGAGTCTCGGTGCGGGCAATGAGCCGTAGCACCCCCACTTTATAGAGCTCCGCAGGCGTGTCCGGCAAGCCCTCAGGAACATAGTGCGCATCGCCGCGTAGCAGGTCCCCCAAAGCGAGCTCGCGGTTCTGCATGGTCGCCGGGCCAATCGCCACCGTGAAGGTCTTTCCTACAGGCGGCTCTGCCCCTTCGGTTGTTGTCCCCTCGAGTGTCAGAATATAGCCGGGACAGCTTGCCTCCGTCGCGCCCTCAAACTTGGTCAGGACGAGCCGAGGGCGAAGCGAGATCACCCTTCCCCAAAAACGAATCGGCGCAGACATGCGCTATTGTACCGCCCCGGTGAGAGCGGGGCGATCAAGAGAGCACCCACTCCACGGCGGCATCTAAGTTTTCGACAGCAACCGTGGGTGCGGGTAAAAAGCCCTCGGCGGTCTTGGACTGACCACTGAGGACGAGTACAAAAGCAACTCCGGCGGCCAGAGCGGCCTGGGCATCGGTGGGGGTGTCGCCGATAAAGACCGACTGGGTGAGATCAATGCCGTGCTCCTGTGCCGCTTGGAGCAACATCCCCGGCTTGGGCTTGCGACAGGTGCAGTCCTCAGACTTCAGGTGCGGGCAGTAGTAGACCGCATCAAGAGCTACCTCGGCGCGGAGCTTTGCGGTGACCGCGTCTAAGTCGGATGGGGTCATTAGGCCTTTCGCAACCCCCTGCTGATTGGAGATCAGAACGGTCAGAAAGCCCGCGTCCCGTAGCTTCTGGACACTCACCCCGACGCCAGGCAATAGCACCAATTCGTCGGGGGTCTTGGCGTAGTCGCCTGGCAGGTAGACATTGAGCACACCATCGCGGTCTAAAAAGACGGCTCGCTTCACGCGCTTAAGAGCCCTTTGATCCGATCACGGAGCGCGGAAAACAAAATATGGCAGAGGATCATGTGAATGTCTTCCACAAGCTGCATGTTTCTCAGATCCGCCACCAGCGCATGGTCGGCAAGCTCTGCAAGCTTTCCACCGCCGTAGCCGCAGAGCCCGATACTGATCGCGCCCACTTCACGTGCCACTTTCACCACCTCTAAGACATTGGGGGAGTTGCCCGAGCCGGAGATCGCGATCAGGATGTCATCTTTGCGCAGCCAGGTGCGTGCCTGCCCCGCAAAGACATTGGAGAAGTCCGTGTCGTTGGCCCAAGCGAGTAGAAGCGCGGGGGAGTCCGTGAGGGAGACGACTTCAAAGGGCTTGCCACCCTCTAGCCAGATATTTTTCTGAAAATCACAGACCATGTGGGTGCTCGTGGCTCCCGAGCCGCCGTTGCCGCAGAAGACAAGGCGGCGGTTGTTCTGCCAGCAGTCAAAGAGCAGCTCGACAGTGGTCGCCACCTGTGCCGTGTCGATCGTAGCCAGCAGTGCCGCCAGCTTGCTCAGGTAGTCAGACACGTAGGCGGGGGTGCCCAGGCTCGTGTCAGGAAGGATATCACTCATACCTTTATGATACCTCCCCTGTACCAAATCTTGCGTCCCATGCGCTTTCCTCACCCCCTTAAAGCTCCATTAAATATCAACAGTATTTAACAAATAGTTACAACACATCACAAAATAGCCCGTAATCTTACCAAAAACAGGTATTCTGCCAAGGCGAAATAGCCCTAACCCAAATACCCATTCTCTCCCAAAATTAACAATACGAACATGGCTATCCGAACACCACATGGTCCCAGAACAAGACGTCTTCGACGTGGCTTTACCTTTTTCGAGGTAATGCTGGCAATGATAATCCTGAGCTCAATGCTCATCCTGATAGGTGCGACCTTGCCGGTCATGGCCCGCTCGGTACGCTATGCCTCTGAGTTTAATCAAGCCCAGATGCTGGTGATGCATAAAATCGCCCAGCTCCAAGAGGCAGGCTACTCCAATATCGAAGGTAGCAAGCTCAACCAGAATAATCTCAAGATTATTGACGGGACCGGCACTTCTCCTCTCAATAACTCCAATGGAGATGTCTCTGCAACCGTCGAGTTCACCACGACCGACAACCTCTGGCGGTACTTCCCAGGCGGGATGACCTCCCTAGGTGCTCAGGACACGACCAGTGCAACCCGTCCCCGAGGCTACATCTTTATCGAGCCCTTTACCCCCAGTGCCACGACCTCAGGAGGCGTTACTACCTATAGCCTTATCCGTGTAACCATCGTGGTCCAGTGGTGGGGTTGGGGCAGTGTTACCCAGATGCACCACTACTCAGCCAGTACTCTTATCTCAAAAACTCTCGTGCAATAATGAAAAAACATCTATTATTTTCTCTTAAAAAGGCCAAGAAAAGCTTCACCCTTATCGAGGTGGGCTTTTCGTCGGCTCTGATGGCGCTAATCTTCACGGCCGCCATACAGCTCTTTGTCATCTCCGGCCGCACGGTCGCCAAGCTCAGCTCGGGGCTGATCGCTTCCCGCGAAGCGAGCCGAATCCAGCAGTTTTTGAGCCTAGAGATTGAGGAGTCCTATGGCGTGATCTTGCCACTCGATACCACCGCTGTGGCAGGAGTGACCTGGAACAGTGCCCTGGGAGCAGCCAGCAACTACATCACCAACAACACCACGAGTGAGGCCGGCTGGTCAAGCCAGCTCAATACCGCGATGTATGTCATGGCTCCGGCCTCGGGGAGTGCTTCGGTTCAGAGTGGTACAGGTACCACGGTCACGCTCAGTGGCGCACTCCAGCCCATGGACCGCTCGGTCACGAGTATTACCAATACCTCCTTGATCTTCCGGGGCAACCCCAATGGGACCGCCAATGCGAGCTACGGCAGCTGTCTGTGGCTTTGGCGCTATGTCAATGGCGCCCGCACGGCGCAGCTGCTACTGACCAACAATGTCTCCACTGCCTGGAACGCGGTCTCGTTTATTCGAACGACCGGCTCCAAGCGTAGTGTGATCATCAAGGTGGTCTGTGGCGACTACTCCTACGCCGGTAGAGAGCAGACCAACGATAGCTCCGATGGCATCAAGCGGGTCAACCTGGTCTCGGGACGCACGATCTACATGGCAAACTCCGCGCTCTACTCGTCGGTGACCGTTCCCTACCCGACGGATGCGAACCTGATCCCCCAGCCCAACAACGCGACCCCGGTTCCCACACCGACCCCGATTCCCACACCGGTACCGACATCCACACCGGTACCGACGGCCGTGCCCACCGCGACGCCCGTGCCCACAGCGACGCCCGTACCCACACCGACACCGACACCGTCGCCTAGGCCCACCGCGACGCCTGTACCGACAGCATCGCCTGTACCGACAGCGACGCCTAGACCGACACCGACACCGACACCGTCGCCCGTGCCCACCGCGACACCTGTACCGACGGCGACGCCTAGGCCCACCGCGACCCCGGCGCCGACACCGACGCCTACACCGACGCCAACGCCGACGCCTAAGCCAACACCGGTTCCGATTGGCTAGTCTTTAAAGAGAAGATTTGAAAACGAAAATGACGTACTTAACCAAAAAACAATCTCGTCGCTCGCCCCAAAAACAAGAAAACGGAATGGCGATGGTGGGCACCATGCTCGTTCTCCTCGGCATTACCTCCGTGGTGATCGTCGGAACCCTCAAGTCACTGAGCGATGCCCGTGTATTCAATGGAAGCCTGAGTGAGGAATCCCACAACCAGCTCTCCCAGTCCACACAGGTGGGAAATCGCTACCAAGCGGAGGTCCTCTCCGAGACCGGTATCCGGCTGTCGATACAGTGGCTTGTCGAACGAACCACCGCTCCTACCAACACGAGTGCTTTCTCGCCGGGTAGTGTCTCCAGTTTCTACGGAGGGACGGAGTCGTCAGGCTGGACCAAGATCACCCTCAGCCAAGGCCCCAGCACCACTCAGCTCACCAACATCCCGCAGGTGTCCGGTGATATCTATGTCCGCTTCTACCCCTTCACGAGCAACGCGACCGGGTCGCGCAAGATGTACGCGATCGAGAGCCGCGGCGAGTACATGGGCTTTGTCTTCCTCAGCCGCGTCTTTGTCCGCCAGAGCTCGTTTGCGCGCTACGCCTACTTCAGCGACGTCTGTCCGACCTCCTATTGGGTAGCGGGCCTGACACGCTTCCAAGGCCCCGTCCATGTCAATGGTGTGGACGCGACAGGCAACGCGGTCAACTCCGCCGCACGCCTCAATATCCTCTGGAAGTATCTCGACTTTACCCCTCCCTACCGGAACGACTGGATATTCACGTATCCTGACGAGGACTACTTTACCACCTCGATGAGCTACTCCCAGATCAACTGGCAGTATAGCTATTCAGGTGGCGCCATGTTCTACGATCCAAACTGGTGGTATCCTATCTGGGAGCACATCACCGCTGCCAAACGTCCGCCCAAGACCGATATTCCGATCGTGACGATGCCTGTGGCCAACACCAACCAGAGAGTCGCGGCGCTGGGGGGCACAACGGCGATTACCACCACGGGAATCCAGGTTCCTGGCACTGCTGCTCCAAGTGCGGGTATCTACATCAACGGAGATGTCCGGGACATGAACCTAACCACCTCCGGGAGTAACAACACCACCCAGATCATCGATGTTAAGCAGTACGACACCACGAACCAGCAGGACCGCTGGACCGTCATCACCATGAACCCGGTAGCCGATACCACCCAGGTCCACGTGCGGACCCGAAGCAACACCACCGCCGCCTGGAATATCTCCGATACGACCGGCTTCGCAACAGACTCCGTCACGAACTATTCGGGTGTGCCCAATGGGGTTATCTATGTCAATGGCAATATCGGGGAGCAGACAGGCTCGCTACGTGGAGGACTCACGGGCGCAGTCGCCAATAGTATCACCGATACCAATGGCAATGTCACCCGGCAGTGGGGCATGACTATCGCCACGGAGCAGACCATGGGGGTCAATATCAACGGGGGGATTGTCTACCAGACACTCATCAGCAATAGCGCCAACCCCAACAACCTACTCTCTACAGCGGCGTCTGCGTCGGCCGCCTGTGGGATGATGGGTCTTGTTGCAGGCAATATACGGGTTACGGATAGCGATGACGGGGGGACGCCCCTGACCAATGTCTCGGTGCATGCGATCTGTATGGCCTACGGAACCTTCAACGCCACCAACCCCTCGACCCGTCCGGCGGGTGTCTTCAGCCTCATCGGCGGCTACATCGTCAAGAACAACGGGACCTTTGGAAGCGCCCTCCCGAACGGTACGGTGGAGAATGGCTTCCTGACGAACCGCAACTACGACCAGCGGGTCATGGACACTCCGCCCCCTGCCTTCCCCGCCGTGGAGAAGCAGTTCCAGATCCTCTCCTACCAGCGCGCAATCACCTCGCTGGGTTAGGTACGCTAGCGCCGCGCGTTGAGGATCACTTTGGTGCCGTCACGCTCTAGCTGAAGGGGAAGCTCCTGCATGCTAGCGAGAGCGTGACGAACCGTGGCCTGACGGTCGGGGGGGCAGAAGAGAAGCAGAAAGCCTCCCCCACCGGCACCTGCCACTTTTCCCCCAATAGCGCCTGCATCTAGTGCGGCTTCGTAGTAGGCATTGATACTGCTGTTTGAGATCGCGGTGGCAAGCTGCTTTTTATGCCGCCACCCGGCATCCATCACCCGACCAATTCGGTTGAGGTTGCCATCGAGCAGCGCATTGTGGACTTCGTCTGCCAGGACCTTCATCTTGTCCAACGTGGTGCGCTTGTCCTCGATATTGTCTCTCTGCTCAAAGAGGATTGGATCGGCTTTCCGGGTGATCCCGGTGTAGAAGAGCATCAGCCCCTCACTAAAGCGGCGCTTCTGCTCCTCGGGCATGGCGATCCAGCTCACCTTGACAGTCCCATCAGCCTGAAAGTCAATCCGGCGCAGACCGCCATAGGCCGCAATGTACTGATCCTGCTTGCCGATGGGCTTGCCGAGGATATCAATCTCGATCTCACAGGCTTCGCGGGCAAGCTGCCCCGGCGTCACCAGCATCCCCTTAAACGTGTAGAGCGCATGGAGTAGCGCCACAGTCACCGACGACGACGACCCTAGGCCAGAGCCTTCCGAGGGAATATCGGCCATGGTGGCAATCTCGATCCCGTAGTGGACCCCGACTTTCTTCATCGCCTCACGAACCAGCTCGTGCTCGATATCGTCCACACTGGCCACGAGCTCGGTGCGGGAGTAGCCGATACGAATGCTCTTATCAAAGCGGTCTTTGATGATCACATAGATGTACTTATCAATCGCGGTGGAGACGACGCAGCCTCCATCACGTTCGTAGTAGTCGGGAAAGTCCGTCCCGCCGCCTGCAAACGAGATACGCAGGGGTGTTTGTACAATGATCATCGTAGTCTTTCTCCGTCACCGATAATGGCTCCCACCGGCACCATCACTCCCGGCCCGACGATCACGCCGCGCCCTAGAATAGCACCCTGCACTTGTGCCCCCGTGCCGATCTGGCAGCCTTCCCACAGAATGCTCTCTGAGAGCTGAGCCTTCTCAGCGATCTGGCAGCCTTCCCCAATCACATTGCGCCCTGTGAGAGTCGCCTCGGGAGAGACTTGCGCGTGGGGATGAACACCCGGCTCACCACGCTCTAACAAATCCCAGTTGGCCTGTCGGTAGTTCTCCGGCGTGCCTGTGTCGCGCAGATAGCCCCCGAGCGGCAAGGCAACGATACGGCCTGGCACACGCTCCAGCAGCTTGGGAAAGGTATCGTTGCCAAAGTCGCAGGCGATCCCCTCAGGGATACTTTCCAGCACCTCCGGCTCCAGAATATAAACTCCCGCATTGGCCGTGTTGGTAAAGACCTCGCTCGGCTTTGGCTTCTCCTGGAAGCGCGTGACACGTCCCTTGGAGTCTGTCACGACCAGGCCGCAGGCAGTCGGGTTGGGGCTCTCAAAGGTCGCGATGGTCGCCAAGGCGTTTTTCGCGCGATGCGCAGCCAGCAGTGGCGCGATCTTGAAGTCGTAGAGATTGTCGCCGTAGAGCACGATAAAGGTCGTGTCCAAAAAGCCCGCCAGACGCTTTACCCCACCGGCGGTGCCCAAGAGCTGCGCCTCGTTTGAGTACGCGAGGCAATCGCCGAAGTGAGCCCGGATCGCCTCGGGCTTGTGGTAGAGATTTACCGCGATCTGAGAGATGCCTTGCGCCTGGAGGAGCGCTACGGTGCGCACCAGAAGCGGCGTATGGGCGACCGGTACCAGGGGCTTAGGCAGGGTGAGAGTCAGGGGGCGCAGGCGTGTGCCTTCCCCAGCGGCAAGAATCATGGCTTTCATCGTGAGTGTTCCTAGTAACCATACCAGGCATCTGTATTTTCGGCAGAGAGAGGGCATTGGCTGTAGAATATTTCTCAGGAGAAACAAACCGTGCCCATTCCCTTTCTGGTGGCCCCTGCGCTTATCTTGGCGGCCCCTGCTTTTTATGATGAGAAAGCTGTCGCGCTTCTCGCTGAGGTCGCTGCTAAAGGCAAGTCTCTCAAGAGTCTCTCGGCAGAGATGACGATGCTCATGACCGGCCCACAGCCTCAGAAACTCACGGGTAAGCTGCTGATCAAGAACCCGAACCAGGGACGCGTCGAGCTAGCCTCCGAAAAAGCCGAGAAAGCGGAAAAAGGCGAGAGTGTCCTGGTGATCGCCGATGGCAAGTACGCCTATAGCATCACGGGAAAAAAATACACGAAAGAGCCTGTCTCCCCTACCTCTCTCTGGCCATTTCTGACCGGCGTGCCTGGCACCGACCCCAAGAAATTCAACCATGTTGGCGTGGAAAAAATCGGTGAGATCAGCTTTGATGTTCTGGAGATGAAAGAAGGCCCTCGGACCCTGCGCCTCTTTGTCAGCCCCGAGAAGCTCATCCAGCGCTTTGTGATGTCCATGACAATTGAGGGAAAGGCGCTGGGGCAGGAGCTCACGCTTTCCCATGTCCAGCTCGATGGTGAGATCGCCACCGCCAGCCTGACCCTTCCAACCGGTCTTGAGGAAGAGAAGGCTCCTGGCAGCCAAGGAATGGACGAGCTGTCCGCCAAGCTGATCAAAGTGGGCAAGAAGGCCCCCGCGTTCAACCTGGCGACTCCCGCGGGCCCCAAGCTCTCACTCGCGAAGGCACTGGTGGGCAAGAAGGCGGTGCTGGTCAACTTCTGGTTTGTGGGCTGCCCTCCCTGCCGGGCGGAGCATCCCGAGCTGCAAAAACTCTACGTCGCTCTCAAGGCCAAGGGGCTTGGGATGGTGGGGATCAACCAGGGCGACGATAGCAAGTCCATTACCAGCTATCTGAAAAGCGCCAAGCTGACATTCCCTGTGGTGAAGGCCGTCCCTGCAACCCTCAGCGCCTACGGCATCCAAGCATTTCCCACCAACTATATTTTGGATGCAAAAGGAAATGTCGTCTATAGCTCCGTCGGCTTTGACGAAGCCGGGATGAAAGCCGCTCTCGCCAAGCTCGGGCTGAAGTAGGGCCCTCCTCCCAATCCTGGGAGGAGGATTTACCGAAGGACACGCCGCATCGGGGAGCCGGGGAGGTGTTCGTTGGTTCCGGCAACCACGACGGCGATCTCATGCTCTTGGCCATCACGGATGCTGCTGGGAAACGGGAAGCGGAAGCCGTCGGTGCGGCGGCTGGTGGCGTTGTACTGATCGGCGCGGATGCTGCCGATCTTCTTGCCGTCCACGCGAATCTCTAGCTCCAGCGGTACCCAGAGCAGGTGCCAGTCGTGGTTTGCCCCCCAGCAGGCGCTACTATCGCCGTCTAGCTGGATTCCGGTGAGGGCGCGGGGCTGGACAAAGAGCGGTGGAACCGTGGCAATCGGCAGGACGAGGCCGCCCAGCGTGGGGTGTTTCTTGGCCGTCGTGGGGGCAACGCTCCCCGCCCAGGCTTTCTTGTACTTTGCCCATGCCTGCGCATTGGTCAGACCTTTTTCCTTGAGCCCTCGGATGCGAAAGTGGTCCTGGCCATCGTGGTAGCGGGCACTGTCCTGCTCGGCGGGGAGGTTGTGGATGCCGCTGTCGGGGGTGGCAAAAGGAACAATCACACTGGGGGCCTGAATATCGTAGTAGAGGCGGAAGTTCGCGCCGGGCTTGCCCTGGAAGCTCTCGACATAGACCTCGTCGGCAGCCAGCGCATTGATGTCGTTGCCAAAGTCGAGGATCATGTCTACAGCACGGGTTCCCCCATTATTGGGGGTTAGGGGGCTGAACTTGCAGTTTTTGAGCAGCGTGCGGCTCTGACCGACGGCATCGCGCTTGTAGTGCAGGTCGCCGTCTACGCGCACCCCGACGGGGCAGGCGAAGACACTGTCCTCGATCAGCACATCGAACTGTTGTCCGCCCGGCTCGTTGGTGCCGCGCGGGGTCTGCTGCTTGACCCCGATAGCCATCCCCGAAATGTCTAAGCGCTTGAGACGCCCCGTGACAGGATAGTAGCGGTTGGGAACACCGATGGTCGGATCGCTCTCATCGCCGAGTGCCCCGGAGTCGCCACGGACAATTAAGCCATCCACGATCATCGGCTCCGTGAAGCGCGGAACCAGACCCTGGTGGCAGTTCCAGGCAACCGAGTCGCGCACCGTGAAGGCGGACTCCTCCCAGAACTCATGGCCGTGCAGGGAGCCATAGACCTCGTTATTGGCAAAAGGCACCGGGTAGGGCATGTTGTCCGCCCAAGGGAAGCGCAGCGCACGCGAAGCGAACTCCTCCGTCGGTGAGGCAAAGTAGCTCAAGGTGCCGCGCAGCGGGCGCTCTGGCCGCGGGAACTTGAGGATCCCCGCCAGGGCGCAGTCGGCGGCGATATTGTTGGTGCAGAGATTAGCCGCGTTGGCGAGCCAGAAGCCCACGCCCTCGGAGCCCACATCTTCTTTATCGGTGCGCTGTCCGGGCTCTACTTCAGCGGGAGTGACACCGGGGCAGCTGGCGGCGATATTTCCCACGAGCTCATTGAAGGCTTCGTGGCCGTCTTCCACCACGACAGCGGCTCCGCGTGCGCCCCAGAACGCGTTGTTCTCAGCCCGGACTTTCGTGGTGCCGTGCAGAACAAGCTGCCACTTCGGGCTACCATCGAAGGCGCACCCCGAGAGCTTGCCACGCCACGCCCCGACAAACGGCCCCATCGCGTGGTGAAAGTGAAAGGCGTAGCGGGCAACATGGTTCTTGTCCGGGTCCAGCAGGCTGGTGGTCGTGCGACCCAGGCCCATGAAGGCGACATTGGCAATCTCTGTGCTGGCCGACTCCCCCAGAAATACATGCCCCGGAACGGTGGCGTTTTTCGAGGTCACGGTCACGCTACGGCTGAGGTTGAGGACATGTGGCAAGAAGCGCTCTTGACCCGCGTGCGCAAACTTCAGGGGGGTGCTCAGCGTGACAACCTTGCCATCGGGGGAGATGCCCGAAAGAGCCACCGTCTCGCTCTGGCTAGCACTCTTGCCACGCCGTGCCGGTGAGCGCGTGTCAGGAATCGCAAGCTTGTCCCCAACTTTCCAGCCACTCACGGCCTGCCCCAGAGCCAGTGTGCTGGCTCCCGCGCTCGGCGCAGCTGCGAGGCGCACAAAGCTCGTTTTTTGCTCCCCTACCGCCACCAGCCGCCCGAGAACCAGCAGGCCCGCACCGTGCTGCTCGGGATCATCCGCCTTGAGCAGACGCTCCCCACCGAGCACCAGCTTTGCCGTGACGGGCTGGCCGCTCTTGCCTAGCTCTAAGTAGCCGTCGGGGAGAACTTGCAGGGTATTGACCGTCAGTGCCCCCGACACCAGGCTTAGCACGCCACGCACCGCGACCGTTTTGGCCGTCTCGGTGCCACTCACGGTGACTTTTAGGCCTGGAGGAATCAGCACGCTCTCGGTGGGCTTGGGAATGCTCCCCCCCTCCCAGGTTCGCGGGTCACCCCACGCGCCACTCTGCGCCGCCGTGGCACTGGGACGGAGCGAGAAGTTCGGCATTCCATCAAAGAGCTTGGGGGCTTTTAGGTCGGGAGTGCGCAGGGGCAGGTGCTGGGCATGCACCTGAGCCGCCAGCAAAGAAAGCGTGAGTAGAAATGCAGTTCGAGTCATAAAACACCAAAAGCCCCGGCACCGAGCTGGTGCCGGGGCCTTCTTATGCGTTTACTTGTTGCTTCCGCAGGAGCCACAGCCACCGGTGATGGTGCGTCCTTCGGTATCGTCCTCGGCGGAGAAGCTAGAGCCACAGCCACAGGTCTTGACCGCGTTGGGGTTCTCGACCTTGAAGCCGCCGCCCATTGGGGTGGTGACGTAGTCTACAACGGCTCCGACCAAGTAGCGCATGTCCATGGGAGCGAGCACTACCTCGACGCCGTTATCCACAAAGACCTCGTCGCCCTCGTCCACGGTCTCGTCCAGCGCCATGCCATACTGAAGACCAGAGCAGCCACCGCCGCTGATGTAGACGCGCAGGCGGACGCCTTCCGGGTTTCCCTGCTGCTCAAGAATATCTTTCACTTCCTGTACTGCCCGCTCGGTGAGCGTCAGAGGACAGGCGCGATCTGCCAGGATCTCCAGAGCCTTACCGGCTTCAAGTGTTAGTGACATTTTAGTTCGTGTCCTTTCCATGCGCGGGTCAAAGCCGCGTGGTGTTTCTCAACTTAGTATAGATTATATCGCGTCGGAGTTCCCAGCAAGAGCCCTCCCCCGAAAAAAACCCCTTTCTGACAGAGCCTTTTTCACGAATCGCTCCGCCGCCCCATGAAATGAGGCGTCTGGGTGGCCTGCGGCCGCGAAGCCCGTGCCGGGCTGGGGAGACGGACTCGGTAGCCCGGCACGGGCTTTGCGGCTGAGGAACGAAGCCATTGCAGACGCCCCCTTCGAGGGGGCGGCGAGAGCGATTCGTGAAAAAGGCTCTACTATGTAATATTTTCACGGTGCTCAAAAGCCGCCTGAAGTGCTTCGTAGAACTTCTGAAGCTGCTCCGAGGTCGTTGGCTCTTGTTGCTGGTATGTCGTCATCGAATACGTTGAGAGTTTGCCGTTTGTGTCCGTGAACGCCAAGGTTAGCTCTGTCTCCCGACCTAGGTAATCAAACTGCCGTGTGACATCCACATGACAGATTTCTTTCCAGGGTAGCACTTCGTCAGCGCTGAAAGCAATTCCATCACTCTGGAGGAGAGCTAAGAGCTTGTTTCGCTGCTGAAAGACAGCATAGTACAAACAGCCCAGCCCCATAAAAATTACGGGCACTGTGAGTACAAAAGAGAGCCAGTGGCGGTTAAAGACAAACAAAAGCGCAATCGTTCCCAGACCCACAAAGAAGAGCCCGCCAAACCCGATCGCGAATCGCGCAGGGTTCCCTAGCTGACGTAGCACGGCGACGGGCTCCCGGACGTGATGGGAGCGGGGCTTTCGGCTCCAGCTTTCCTGAAGAGTTGCCTCACGGGAGAGTCCTGTTTCCTTCACTCGCCGATGGCCCTGTGCATGTGCAAGAAGCACCCAGAGCGGCCCTGAAGAAAAGATCGCTTTAAGCAAACTCCAGAGCCACTTGGGAAGCGCATCGGGGAAGGCGCCCTTGAGAAAGCTAAAGCCTGAAAAGAGCAGCAGGCAAAGAACTGCAGTAAGGATTGTCCCGAACCAATACGACCACTGAAGCTGCCTTTTTTCCTGAGGTGTCAGTGGTGTAGGAACGTGATTTTGCTTCCGCAGCATAACTTTTTGTACCAGTCAAGAGAGCTGTATGCAAGCTAGCGCGTCTCCGTTGCCTGCGTTTCGTGCCGCTCGAATGCTGCCCGTAGGGTTCCGTAGAAGTTCTCCAGTGAGGCACGCTCGGGGCGCTGGGAGCGCTCGGTATCTAGCCAGACTTGTTCAAGGCTTTTTCCAAACGCATCGAAGAAGCTGAGCGCGAGTAGCTTCGGATCCCCGAGGTAGTCGTACTCCAGGCGTACCTCCACACGAGCAATCTCCTCCCAAGGCAACCAGGCACTGGCATGGTCACTGGCCCGAATTCCCTCGCCCCCCGCCCAGGCAATGGCCTTGGAGGAAGACACTCGCAGGAGATAGACAGCGAGCGGCAAGATTAACAGCAGCGGCGAGCGTACAAGGTAGGTCGGTGTCGAAAGTGCAGTATAGGCAATGCCTCCAAGAGCAATCAGCCACGCAACCAAAAAATCGCGGCGATGAATTCGAGCTGCAAAGGCCGCGTCACTCAAAATCTCCAGGGTAGGAAACGTAGGAAGCGCCTCAGGAGTACGCGTCCAGACTTCTTTGTGCCGCCGTGCCTGCGAGTCCCCCGTGACTCCCGCCAGCGTATTTCCCAGATACGGACTCAGAAGGAGATGGAGAGTGTAGAAGAAGAAAAATATAGCATTTTGCCCCCATTCGGCGAGCAGCGCGTGGTAGAGGTAGTAGATAAGCCCCCCAAGCCCAGGGATACTTCCATAGCCGAGCCAGTAGGCGGTTTTCAAGAGCCAGAGGTTCTGGCGGGTGCGCTGTTTCTGCATCATTTTCGCGACGATGTATGAGTGAGGACACTGTGCTGGTCAAAGGTGGCTCGAAGCGCCCCGTAGAAATCCTGGAGCTACTCCATGCGACAGAATGCCTGGGTGGGATCACTCGTCAGTTTCCCAACATGAAGCTGTCCCTCGGTGTTGGTTAAACGAAAAGTGAGCTGGGTATCGTGCCCTAGAAAAAGTGGGGTATGCGTTACCTCAGCGCTGACGATATGCTCCCAAAGCACCTGTCTCTCGCCAAATGTCACCCCGTTGGTGTCCAAAGAGGCCAGTGTTTGAGATGCTTTCGAGAAAAAACGCAGTAGTCCTACCAAGCACAGCAGTCCCGGAATGCTGCACAAAAGAGCGGCCAGATACGCTCCCTGGAGATTTTTGGCATGCGACCACAAATAGGAAAAGATCGGCACCAGAATGCCTATCAGAAGCAGTACCATGGCAAGCTGCCATAGGCTCCGCTGCGAGATAAGCTCCTGTGATCCATTGGGCGCATACGAGCGTGGAGTGCGGCTCCAAACCTCTACACTAGCGCTTTCCCGCAGAAGTCCGGCTTCTTTGACACGCCATCGCCCCAGCAAAAACGCGATCCCCAGCAAGACAACAACCCAGAGCTCTCCCAGCACGTTCCAGAGACGTATGGGTAAGGTGCTCTCGAAATGCCCTCCGAGGAAGTAAACAATCCCCCTGAGCCCAAGTGTTGCGATTCCCAGTGGCCCTGCTCCCGAAAAGAAAGCTTGCCGGAGCTGTGTGCGCTCGGTCTCTGTGAGAATATTGGGGAGCGACTGTTGAGATTGTTGCATGGGTATTTGTCTCCGTAAACTCCCAAAAGTTGCGTGGGCGGGTACACTTCAGGCTATGAAAATGACTTGGACCGATGCAGAAGATATTGGGATTGAGCTCTACGATGCGAACCCGGACACCGATCCGCTGACCGTGCGCTTTACGGATCTGCACAAAATGGTCGTGGCACTCCCGGACTTTGCCGACGACCCACTGGCCTCCAATGAAGCTAAGCTGGAAGCGATCCAGATGGCGTGGTACGAGGAGTTTAAAGACAACCAGTAGGCGCTACTTGAGGAGCGGGGATTTTCCAAAGGCACTCGTCAGAGTCGCGAGTGCTTCAGGAAGTGGTTGATCGGACAGATCGAGAATCGCTCCGGCGAGCTTCTTCTCTTTCTCCTCCTTCAGAAGGTCACGTAGCGATTGGTTCAGGAAGAAGCGCAGGCGTCCGACCTCGTCCAGCAGCTCCGTGCCGCTGGGAGCGTATTGCCAAAAGAATGGCCAGAGTGTTTTTTGCACCACTCCCAGTGCGGGACGCCCCGCGGCTACCAAGGGTGCGATGCCCAGCAGGTTATCGTCTCCCGGCAAAAAGAAACCAGGCCGAAACTGCTCCCAGCGTCGGGTTACCTGAAAAGGGCCTTTTTCGGCATCCACGGCCTCTAAACCCGCTTCTTTCAGCGCCTTGTGCAAGCGTGTCAGAAACAGAGTACGTCGCTCAAACTGGAGAGCTTCCCAGCGCGTACGAAGCATCGCCTGGACGGGAGCAGACGGCTGGTTTGAGAGTGTCCAAGCCCCCCGGACATCGTCAAGATCAGCCAGATCGAGCTGCTCGCGCTTTAAAAAGGCAAGGCGGCGCGCCAGGCCCCCCGAGGCTTCCCAGCCAGATGTTCGCCCTCCCAGCCCGAAAGCGATGTCGCGCAGGCTAATTCCTGTGATGCCCGGAAGCGCACGCAAGCGGTGGGCACGCTCGGCAAAGGCGCGAAGGTCAAGAAGCTCGGGGATTGCCATGTCAAGCTTTCTTAAACGCTCGATCAGGATATCATTCTCGTAGCCTGCCTTTGCGGAGTGCGCATACTGCACCAGAGTCTGGCCTAAAAGGCTTGTCTCACGCGGTGTCGTAGGCTGGAGCGGAGTCAGCGGCGAGAGGACGGGGCGCACGCCAAACCCGGCAGTTTTTGCTTTCTTGCCCAGTTCCATCAGTATCCGAACTTGCTCCTCGCTCACCCCGACGGGCACCCGTAGCTCCGTCACTTGCGCTTGTTTCGCAAGCCCGACAAGCGACTCAATCTCTATTAGGCTCTTAGGCAGCTGCACCAGTAGTGCACGCGTTTTCAGCTCCTCGGGCCAAACTACCGGCTCCCCAGAGGCAAATTTCTTGTCGGGGTGGATCTCCGAAGCCGAGAACTTCCTCACGGTGAAGTGTGCCCCCAGCGTGGGCAGGTTCACCCTCAGCTCCAGCTCTAGCGTCGCACTCACACGATCCGGCATGGCTATCGGCTCAAGCGCAGGCGGCGTTCGCTGACGTGCGGCGGCTTCCTCCCGCTGAACGCGCTGCAACAGTGTTTTTTGAAGCGACTCAGGCAAAAGCCACATCGCAAGCGAGGGAGGATCTTTGTCCTCGTCCTCCTCAGAGTCAGCCGGAGCTGCCCCCCGCTCCCAGGCGAGCTTCCAGAGCGACTCCGGGGCCAGCGAGCCACTCTTGCGAGGCACCGTGCTGAGAAACTTACCCTGGATCAGCTTACGACGAGCGTCTATTTTGTCGAGCGCCGTCTGCAGAAACTTCGCCGAAGCGTTTTTCTCGCGGTTTAGCACACGAACTTGCAGTTGTTTTTCTTCCAGCTCCCGCGTGGTCTCTTGATCCTCCGTAAATAAAAACACAGACCCGACCCGGCGCACACTCGCGTTCAGCCCCCGACAGAGTGCCTTGAGTAGTTCGCCTGCCCGCACGCTCCCGCCACCACGTACCACAACCGAGTGCGCACCCAAACGGCGATCACAAAGCAGAGGAAGCTGTGTTGCCGTGGCCAAGCGCTGCACCAGCGTCTGCACATCAGAGGCCCCCTCCAGCAAGACCCGTGCACTTGTGTCCAGATTCAAAGCACGGGGCTTTGTGCGTGCGGGAGCGACCTCAAAAGGATTATCCGCTTCCTGCCAGCGACGAAGATCCGGGCCAGGCCGAAGGGTCACCACCTGTTGTTGCCTGGCGTGCGTTGTCACTTCTGTCGGTGTCGCGTCTTGGAAGTCGATCTCGCTGTCTTTTTTCCCACTTGCAAAGCTCGTAAGGCTCAGGGTCTGACGGAGCTGTAGCAGGCCACTCTCTAGAACGTCAGGCGGCAAGACGGGAGTCTCTTTCGCATCCGACGGAAAAGGCGACACTCCGGTGAACTGAAGCCGACCCTGCGTTGGGATCAGCTTGATCAAGAGTGCTTTCTGATCCTCTTTTAGCCGCGAGAGAGCCAGCCCCGAGCCAATTAGCGCCTGGCACTGCTCCGCACTCAGCGAGGCAAGAAACGGCCACCCAAGATCGGATAAGCCTAAGAAATCAACCCTACTCCCATCGTTCAGTGGCAAAGGTCGCGGATGGAAAACGAGCATCCGCTCAGGAGCGACCACGCTGATTCCCTCAAAGCGCAGCACCTGCGCCCCAAACTCTGGGAGTATCTGCGCGGGGTTGAGCGGCCCGCCTTCCGCAAAAGTAGCTGTCTTCGTCGCTGCCTCGGTCGTCGCAGGGACTCCACGGCTAAAGCTCGGTGGTGGAGCATTTGGCTGCGTTTGTCGGCGGTAGTACTCGGGAGCGATGATCAGCAACGGCCCTCGCTCCACCGGGTTCCAGTAGAGCCGCTCAAGAAACGTAGCAAGGGTATCTGCGGGAGGTAAACCGGCTTGTCTGGGGCGCATTGCCCATTATAGCTCGCCAGGCTTGAGTTCCCCGAGCATCTGCCCATCGGCGGTGATGCGAAAGCGGCCAAAGGTGAGGAGGGCGAGATACTCCGGGGGAACCGTGGTGGAGAGCTTGAGGCGCTGGGTCTCGGGGTCGAGGCCTAGAAAGCGACCGATTCCCAGGTAGCGGCCTTTTTCATCGTGGAGGCCTAGGCACACGCCTTCGAGTGAGGTGAGGGAGATCGCACGGACACGGGTGACGCGGAAGTGATCCAGAGTGAGCCCGACCAGCGACTCCCAGCCGGGGCGGAGCGGGCCATTGACAAAGAGTGCCAGGGTTCCCTCGGCGATCTCCCCATAGACGCAGCTGAGCCGAAGCGCGGTACCTGCCCAGCGTGCAAGGTGCGGCGCGATGGGCGCTCCCGTTCCCAGAGTCGCGCCCAGGGTGGTGAGTCCCTCCAGAGCAAGCTGGTGCTCGGTTGCCCCCTCCAGCGCTCGTGCAAGGCGCGTGAGGCGGCGGGTGGCACGAACACTGGGAGACTTGCGTACGACAGCATCGGCGACCGGCAGCGGGCTTAGCTCTGCTCCACTCAAGGTTGCCAGTAGACTCGGCAGGCTCCCGAGCTCACCGTCTTTTTCGAGAACCAGGATTCGATTGGGAGTGAGCGCCTGCACCAGCGACGCGAGAAACCGGCGTGCTCCGGGACCGGCGACGTAGCCCGGTGTATCCAGAAAGAGCAGCTGCGCCCCCGCTGTCTCTGCCTGACGTACCACTTCCGTGAGGGCGATAATCTGCTCCAGTGCGGCGCTCGCCGGGCTCAGTGCCCCCACAAAACGCGTCCCGCCCCGCTGCGGCCCTTCGGGCTGCATCCACGCCCAGCTCACCGTCCCTGGCGGCCCTAGCTCGGACTGGCCCGTGTCGCCATCAATCAGCGCGACTTTATGGGTGCGGGCGGCCTCGCGGGCGAGCTGATGAACCGTGTAGGTCTTGCCACGATCGCTCGCCCCGAGGAGGAGAATGCGCTCCGCCAAGGCTATTTTTTCAGCCGGTCGGCAAACTTCTTGCGAAACTCAATCACATGTGGGGCGACAATATACTGACAGTAGCCCGCGTTCATCTTCATTTTCTTGGCATAGTCTGCCTTAGTGAACTTGTCAAAGTAGTTCTGGTGGTACTCTTCCGCCACATACCAGACCGTCAGTGGCTCTAGAGTCGTGACAATCCGCTTGCGGCCCCAGACTTTTTGTGCCACAACCTCCGCGATTACTTTCTCGGCCAGTGCCTTCTCGGCGGGGTTCTTAAAGAAGATCGCCGAGCGGTACTGCGTGCCTTTGTCGGGGCCTTGCTGGTTGAGAGTGGTCGGGTCGTGAACCGTCATGAAGATGGACAAGATATCACGCGCCGTGATGATTTTAGGGTCGTAGGTAAGCTTCACCGCCTCCGCATGCCCCGTGGTTCCACTGCAAACCTGCTCATAGGTGGGGTTGGGAACCCAGCCCCCGCAGTAGCCCGACTCCGCCTTTAGGATGCCCTTGAGCAGCGTGAACATGCCCTCTATGCACCAAAAACAGCCACCCGCGATTACGATTGTCTCTTCTGTTTTCATTTCGTCCTCTTTGTCTAGTTGCTCGCCCATCGTGCCTCTTTATACATTCAACAGAGCCAAAAGGTTCCCCCGCCGGTTAGAGCGGCGGGGCTGGAGAGCTAAAGCTACGAAGGCCGTCCCGGCCATAAGAAATTGGGATGGCCGGAACGGCCTTTGTAGCCAAAGGCTCTCCAGTCCCCTCGTTCTGATCGAGGGGACTAAAACCGGGCGAGGACGTTCTCACGTTTGAAGAGGCTCGCGGCAAAGGCGACGGCGATACCGGCGTAGACCACGGAGGTTCCACAGGCGAGGGCCACAAAAGTGGGATTGAGCATTCCCTGAAGCGCCTGCTTGAGCACCAGGCCAGAGTTGGCAATAGGAACGAGAGACCAGTAGAGCGCCGCATCCGCACGCACCAGCATTGCCATCATCGAGCACACCAGCCCCACCATCACGATGGGCCCGGTGAGTGTCTGCATCTCTTTCTGATTGCGCGCCATCGTGGAGACTGCCAGCAAGACGCCGGAGCCCAGCACGGCAAGCGGAACCTGTACTAACAAAATCGCAACAAAGGCCGCGGGCCCCAGGCTGAGTCCATCGGAGGTCATCCAGTTAAACATTGGCAGCTTGACATAAAACGGCCAGAACAGCCCCACCACCGAGAGCAGGCTACTCACCAGAGCGGTGGCCGTCACGGTGCAGAACTTGCCCAGCGCAATGTCTCTTCGCGAGAGCGGAGCCACGAGAAGCGTTTCGAGTGTCCCACGCTCTTTCTCCCCCGCCACCGAGTCGGTCGCGGCCATGATCCCCCCCATGAGTGCCGAGAGCGCCAGGGTGTAGGGCAAGAACATCGCAAGGAGCTGCATTCCTGCCCCTCCACTGCCAACAAGCTTCTTATCCCCCAGGAGAAATGGCTTGACAAGCTGCTTGGAGAGGCCCGCGTCTTGCAGGCGCTTTGCCGCGAGCAGGTCGCCGCGCTCACTGAGAAGATCTTTCACACGCTTTGCCGCCTGCTCCGATGCTTCATTGCCTGCATCTTGCACCACGGGAATCGAGATAGAGTCGCCGTTTCCCAGCCGCTCATCGGCGTCCTCGGGCAGGAGAATCGCGGCTTTGTGGCTACGATCGCGCACTTTCGCCTCGGCAGCTTCCACACTCGCCACCGGCTCCAGCTCGATTTTATTCGCGTTCTTCAGCTCCTCCATAAGCTGGGGCGCTTTTTGCATCCCCACCACGCCCACTTTAATCGTCTCAGCCCGGCTCTCTTTGGCCTGGCGCTGCGCCATGCTCCCGACCAAGGCAAGAATCAAGGGGGTGATCAAGAGCGGGCTAACAACCACATTAAAGCGCGTCCGTGAGTCGGAGAAGATCTCCTTGAACTCTTTTTTAAAGACAATCTGCCACATCGTCATCACTTAGTTCTCCTCGACACCAATGAGACGTAGGAACACGGTCTCAAAAAACTCCGCACCCGCTCTCGCGCGTAGCTCCGCGAGCGTGCCAATGGCCGCCACTTTGCCGTCGTAGATAATCGCAATCCGGTCACAAAGCGCCTCGACCTCGCTCATGATGTGTGTGGAAAACACCACGCACTTGCCTTGCTCTTTGCAGCGCCGGATATAGCGCACCACGGTTCGGGCCGCCATCAGATCCAGCCCACTGGTCGGCTCATCAAAGAAGACCACCGGCGGATCGTGGAGCACCGAGCGAGCAATCGAGACGCGCTGCTTCTGGCCCGTAGAAAGCTTGTCGCAGCGGCCATCCAGAAACTCGGACATGTCCAGCTCGCGTGTCAGCTCTCCGATTCGTGCCTCGACTTTCTCAGGAGCCATGCCGTAGAGTGCGCCAAAGTAGCGCAGGACTTCTCGGCCTGTGAGCCGCTCATAGAGCCCGGCAGAGCCTGTGAGATAGCCGAGCTGCGCCCGGACTTTCTCGGGCTCGCGGACGATATCATAGCCCCCGATGCTTGCCGTGCCCGAAGTCGGGGTGAGAATCGTGGCAAGCATGCGAAGGAGCGTGGTTTTTCCTGCGCCGTTGGGGCCAAGAACCCCAAAGATCTCCCCCGGCTTGGCCTCCAGAGAGACCCCCTGCACGGCAAATACCTCGCCGCGCTTCTTATCCGTGAAGGTCTTGCTCAGATTTTCAACGTGGATCATTATTCTTTAGGCTTCGCAAAGGCACTAGCCTCAACGGGGGCGTTGATCTTGACGTCGGAGAGTAGGATGACCACCTCAGTCGGTCCCGCGAGCTGGCGTATCTTATGGGCCATCTTGATGCCGCTCACGGTGCGGTAGTCGGAGAAGTAGCTCTCGACGGCGATCTTGCCATTGGGCGTCTCCAGCGTCTGGTCACTGCGGACTTGTAGCCCCGTCTTCACATCAAAGTACTGCGTCTCCGGGTTGCCCACTTTGGGAGTGAGGCGCACCCGGTAGGCTGGAGCACCGGCGACTTTGACCGTTCCCAGAACCTCAGCTTTGCTATAGACACTCTTCCAATCGGCAGGACGGATCGAGAGCGCCGACTGGGCTTTCAGCGAGGCAAGCTCCGCCCCGGCGAGTGTCCGTAGACCGGTGAAGGGATCTTTTGACCAGCCCACCGTGCCATCAAACGCACTCGACGAGTCCCCCATGCCCTTGAGGCTCTGCTTCATGACGAACTTATTGGGCGCTTGTGCCTGAATCTCCATCGTCCCCGAGATGCCCTGTGCTGGCACCGAGACCGTTCCCTTGCTCGTAAAACTCTGCACTTTAAGCCAGGCAGCCCCGCCGATCACCGTCACAGCCTTGTCCATCAGCGCCGCTCCCGTGGGCTTGGGAGCCTGTGCAGAAGCCGATACGGCACAGAGGGCCGTCAGTGTCAGTAAACCGTAGCGATTCATCTATTTTTTCTCCGTCTGAGTTTTAAGATAGGCCAGCGCCGCGGCGATATCCGGATCACCGAGCTGGCGAAGAGACGCTTGTGTGAGCGTCACGGCAATATCGGGTGTGACTCCCTTGCCCTCTAATAACACACCTTTGGGGGTCTTGAAATCCGCAAAAGCGTACTGGAGCCGCACGCCCCCCGGTAGCTTCTCGACGGCAGAGGGCAGTACCATTCCCGCCGTCTTCCGCCCAATGACCACCGCGCGCTTGAGCTCTTGCAGCCCCCCCGCTAAGATCTCTGAGCACGAGGCAGAGAGCTCGTCGGTGAGTACGGCAACGGGTCCTGCGTAGCGCGGCACTTGTGGCAGGACCGGAAACTGGAGCGCGGAGCTGCGCGTCTTCATCACTCCAAGGCTCCCTGGCTTCTGACTGACAAGCCCCGCAATGGCATAGGTCACGGGGCCGAGTCCCCCGGGGTTGCCACGCAGATCAATCACAATCCCAGGTGCATCCGCTGCTTCTTTGAACGCCTTTCGCAGATCTTCCATGAGCAGCCCTGTAAAGAGTGAGAAGCGGATGTAGGCGACATTGCCCTCTAGGCGCTTGGTCTCCAGCTCTGCGGGAAACGGCGGAAAGCCTGGCAGGACATTGTCGCGTTTCTGCGGCCCTGCGGTCAGCGTGAGCTCCACCGCGCGCACACCGCCCTCAGGCTCACGCAGGCGAAGTGTCCGCCGCTGGCCCTCATCGCCCCCCAGAGCGCGTGTCAGGAGCATCCGCGAGAGGTAGCCTGCTTTCTTCTGCTCAGGCGTAAGCCTTGCCAGCACTTCGAGGAGTGGCTTGCCATCAACAGCCTCAATGCAGGCTCCCGGCAACACGCCTGCTTTCTGCCCCGCGGAGGACTCTGCGACGGCGAAGACAATCGGGTTGCCCCCAAGCAGCCCTACCGTCAGCCCGCTCACGCCCTCACCTTTGGCTATCGCTCCCACCGCCTCGCTCACACTGTAGGCCTCGGCAGGAAGAATGGCGAAGTGGCTCTGCTTCAGCTCCCCGATCAGCCGACTCAGCAGCGCGTAGAGCTCCGCGTTGTTTCGCACCTTGACTACCAGGGGCGCGTATTTCTTCTTCATCGCCACCCAGTTGACGCCGCCAAAAGTCGGGTCAAAGTGCGTGACATTAATTCGGTTCCAGACCGCCTCAAAGACTTGTTGGCGGGTCTTGGGATCAAGTTCTTTTTGTGATATTTTCATTTTTGGAATTGCTTCTGCAAACTAAGACTCAGCACAAGGAAAAAAGTTACGACTCGCCGGAAGATTTTTTTTCGGGCTCAAAATCGGGGGCAGAGAAGAAGGCGACCATCCGGCGCTGCCTGCCAGGCGCTTCGCTACGCCCCGCATGAGCGCTCATAAACTCCATCAAGATCTGCCGAAGCGCCTGGTACTCGTCTTCGGTAAGCGAGAGGGACTTGGCCACCAGGGAGATGTCTCGCTGAGCAGGTGGAAGAGTCGCAAAGCGAGTGTAGCGCCGAAATGCCTCCTGAACGGTTCCCGTGAGCGCCCCCACGAGCCCTGTGATATCTTCGGCAGTGAGCTGTGCTCGGTCTTCCTCTGTCAGAAACGTATTGGCCTCGACCACGGTGAAGACCCGCTCGACCGTGCCGTGCACGCGGCGCTCCTCGACAATCTCAAGCATTCCAGCGGAGAGCAGCAAGTTGATATGCCGGTAGAGCGTGGTAAGCGGAACGTCCTCCATGTAGGTGGAGATTTGGCGTGGGGTGAGCTGACGGTCCTGGAGAGCGATCACGATTCTCGCCCGAATCGGATGGAGGAGTGCACGGGTTCGAGGAGAGCTTCCAGGCATGAAGTGATTATATTTCCATTATTGGAAATAGTCAAGTAAAAAAAGAGAGCGCCCGCTTGCGCGAGCGCTCTGACTTGCTATTTCTTGTTGTAGCCAAGGCCACGGACAAAGCCAATACAGGCAGCGACGTCTTCTAGCGGGCCATCGCCGTTGATCTCGTACTCAATCGAGAGGTGCCCTTGGTAGTTCTGCTTGCGGAACTCTTCCAGAATGGCAGGGACATCGCTGACCCCGGTGCCGTAGGGAACATCGTGGCCGTGGGGCGCGCCGAACTGGTTGAGATCTTTGAGGTGAGAGGCATGGATGCGTCCCTTAAGGATCTTCATCGCGTCCACGGGCTTGATGCCGCTGCGCACCCAGTGCCCCGTGTCGGCACAGGCTCCGATGCGCTTGTCAAACGGGGAGACCAGCTCAAGAACATACTTGGGATCCCAGACTTTATAGTTCGGGTTCTTCGGTTGCTTGGGATGGTTGTGAATGGCGACATAGAGATCCATGTCTTTCACAAACTTCTCCATGACTTTGAGCTCCGCAGGGCCAGACTCCGTCACAATCGTGCGGATCCCCAGCTTCTTGGCAAACTCGGCTAGCTTGCGGGCATCGGCCTCGTTGGCTCCAAAGCCGGTGACACCAAATGCCACGGGGGTGATACCTGCCTGCTCACACATTGCCTTCACTTTTGCGATCGTGGCGTCGGAGTTTCCGGGGCCAAGCCCCTCGCCGCCCGCTTCGAGCTTCTGTCCAGGGAAGAACTCAATGGTCTTGCCCCCCGCTTTTGCGGTGAGCGCAATGGCCTCAGCAACGGTGCGCTTGTTAAATGTCCAGGCCTGGCAACCAAGCCAGAAACCACCGATTTTAGGAGCGCTAATCACAGCGCTATTGGATTGAAAATGCATAAAAGTACCCATTCGTTGATGCGAGATAGAGCCGGCCGCCCGAGAGAGTTGGTGCGGCGGCGGTGTAGCCGAGCTTGTAGTCCCAGACCTGTGCGCCCGTCTTGGCATTGAGGGCGGTCAGGGTGGGATTGTCACGGTAGGTGCCACTGCTCAGATAGAGCACCCCCCGTTTTTCGTCCAGCGCAGGGCGGCTCAGGGCGGGGCCAAGGACCTTGGTGGACCACCGAACTTTCCCCGTTGTTGTCTCCAGCGCATAGACATTGCGGCGGTAGGTCGAGACATAGAGCGTGCTTCCCACGATCAGCGGAGAGCCGAACCAGTCTGGCCCCGTCTTATCGTTCTCGACTTTAAAGCGCCAGCGCCGCTCGCCCGTCTCAGCATCCAGCGCGATGACGCCCGCTCCATCGCCCGCCACATAGACACGTCCATTGGCGTAGGAGACCGTCCCGAGTGCCTTACCACCGACGGAGGAGCGCCAGAGCTCTTGGCCCGTCTCCGCATTGAGCCGATAGACCACGCTCTCTCCACAGATAAAGACACTACCTTCGGGGCCCGCAACGGGGGCGGAGTAGCCCAGCGCTCCATCCGGACGGACGAACCTCCACTTTTGCGCTCCCGTGACCCGATCTACGCCATAAACGCCATTATCCGACGACTCAAAGATCACCTGCTGCCCAATCACCGCGGGTGACATTCGCACGGAGCCCCCCAGAGTCGTTTTCCAGGCCACTGCCCCACTCTGGCGATCCAGCGCGTAGACCGTCCCCCGCTCCGAGCCCACATAGACCCGCTTAGCGTCGAGTGCTAGCTCACTCTGGGTGGCCCCAATCTCCGTGGACCAGTCCGTACGGCCCTCTTTATTGAACCGGTGCACCATGGTCGCCCCGGTCACAAAAGCGCCGTCTTTACCGATAGCGGCGGTTCCCTCGCCCCGCTTAATCGACGTTCGCCACAGAAGCGAGGGCTCCCAGGGTGCAGGCTCCTGAGGCGCGACAATCGACTTGGGCGCTGTTGTTACGGTAGGCCTAGGTGTTGGCGTTGTCTTAGGAACGGGCGTTGCCTTCAGGGAAACCTGTCCCAGCGCGAGCAGAGCAATGAGTATCATAACGCTTCCTCTAAAATCTCCGAAATCGTCACACGACGCCCCGTCTCCGCCGAGCGAGTCACGGCCTTGCAGACCGCCACATCGGTTCGGCCCACTTCCACCGGAACGTGAGGGGGCTTTCCTTGACGCACACACTCCAGAAACGCGACATGCTGATCAAACTTGCCCCCAGAGCCCCGCAGGGTATTGCCCCCTACGGCCTCACGCACAAAGTGCCCCGCACTATCCGTCTGGAGCGTGTGTCCGACAAAGGGCTTCCCTACTTTTCCTTCGATGCGTGCGCCTTCGGTGCCGTGGATCGTGACACTGCCCTCCGAGCCGTAGAGCTGGAAGCACGTCCCCTCCGCATTCCACGCCGATTCAAAAACACCGATTGCGCCGCCCGCAAACTCCGCCACGCACGCCGAGGTATCGTCGCCGCCGATGTTCTCGCACATCAAGTTCTTGGCATAGCCCATCACGGAGACGATCTCTTCCCCCAGCAACCACGACGCAAGATTGGTGTGGTGAATCGCTAGCTGGATGAACGAGCCGCCACCGGTCTTCTTCGCCGAGCCGCGCCACGCACTCGGGCTTGCCGTGAGACCACCACGATGAGCATAGCGTGCCCGAGTCCCGGTGACACGGCCAAAGTGGCCCTTCAAGACCATCGCTCGCAGATCCCAGACCGCCGGGTCTTCCAGATCGGACAGATAGACACCCGCACTCTTCCCACTCCTCCGCGCCGCTTTGACAATCGTATGACAGGCCGCCACGCTCGGGGCGAGGGGTTTCTGGATGATGACATGCTTGCCCGCGTTTAGAAGCGCCACCGCTTGCTCTTCATGAAAGTGATTGGGCGTGGAGATATCGGCCACCTCAATGTCGTCTGCCAGTGCCTCGCACCAGTCCGTAGACCAGCGGGCGACTCCCAGCTCGCTCGCCACGCTCTGCGCAACCTCGGCATTGACATCCACGACAAGCTGAAACGGAGCGTGCGGGTAGTGGGCATAGACACCGCGGTAGTGGCTCGCCATGCCCCCACAGCCAATCAAAGCAGTTCCTCGCATTTTCTCCAGCACGGCGGCATTATACCGCTTTTGGGCAGAATAGTCGGTATACTCACACGGATGTTTGAGGAAACCGGCTACCAGCTGATCCCCGAGGTACTTGACCTGCCCATTGTGGAGCGCCTTCGTACGGCTCTCGAAACAGCGGGCGATGCCTCACAGCGCGGCGAGAGTGTCTACGCCCGGCGCAATATCCTGGCCCTGCATGATGTGCAGGCAGTGGCCGCCGATCCGCGCGTGCTCGCTCTCACCGGCGTGGCGACCATACCCACCCGCGCCATTTTCTTTGATAAAGTCCCTGGAGCCAACTGGCACGTCGGGTGGCACCAAGACCGCGCCATCGCGGTTGCCGAGCGCATCGAGCTTCCCGGCTGGGGGCCGTGGACGGTTAAAGCGGGCGTGCTTCATGTGCTTCCTCCCGCCGCTATCCTGGAGAAAATGATCACGGTGCGCCTGCACTTAGACGACTGCGACCAGACCAATGGCCCGCTTCGGGTTCTTCCGGGCTCGCACCGCCATGGGATTTTAAGCCAAGAGCAGATCGCCGCGCTTCGCAAAGAGGCTCCTGAAGTAACCTGCACCGGCTCCGTTGGGAGCGCCGTGGTCATGTCCCCGCTCCTCTTGCATGCCTCGTCGCCCGCCGAGAGCCCCCAGCACCGCCGCGTGCTTCATCTTGAGTTCGCGCCCGAAAGTCTCTTACCGGAGGGCCTGTTTTTTGCATCCCTCCCCCAGCCCCTCCCTTCGGCTGAAACCCTCGTTCCGAGGGGCGAAGGAAAGGGAGAAATGCAATGACTTGGTTTGAGCAAGCGGGCTACCAAGTGCGCTTCGACTGGGGCCAAGACGGCGCGGCGCGTGCGGGAGCCCGCGGCGATGTGGTGGTGATCGTAGACACCCTGCGCTTCTCCACCACCGTGGCCGCGTATCTTGCTGCCGGAGCCACGGTCGAGCCGCGCCACTGGAAAGACGGCTCCGATACGACTTTATTATCGCCCTCCTCCCTAGCCCTCCTCCCGAGAACCACGGGAGAAGGGGAACCGATTGCACTTGCGTCTCCTAATGGCGCGATGTGTTGCCGAGCGGCGGGTGAGTCGGGCGCAAAGGCGGTCTTTGCGGGAGCGCTGGTCAATGCCAGTGCTGTTGCAGTAGCAGCACGCACGCTTCAAACGCCCCTCACAGTCATCGCCTGCGGCGAGCTCTCTTCCCCCTCTTCCCAGCCCTCCTCCCAGGGTTGGGAGGAGGGTCGGGGAGGAGGGATTCGCTTTGCGCTGGAGGACTTGCTCGGCGCGGGGGCGATCATCGCGGCGCTGAAAAATCTCTCATCCTCCCCCGAGGCAAAAGCCGCGCGTGCGGCGTTTCTGGGGGCAAGACACCAGCTACTCACGCGCCTGCTGACCTGTGGCAGTGGGATCGAGCTGATTGATAAGGGCAAGGAGGCCGATGTCCACTACGCCGCCCCGCTCAACTCCCTCGCCGTTGCCCCGCGCCTCACCGACGGCATCTTTAGCAATACCCCCACCCCAGACGATAGGAATCTGTCATGACAATTCGACCCGACTCTCTCAGCGATGTGGACTATGCCGCTCGCGTTTCGATTGGTAATGCCTGCTATCCCGACTACGTCGAAACGGTTGAGGAGCTGCGCTTCTCCGATGCCAACCGCGACCCGAAGATTAAGTGGGCACGCTTTATCGCCGAAATGGACGGGCAGCCGGTCGCGGTGGGCGGCTACAGCCAGAGCATGGACATGTACCACCCCCAGAAGTTTGGCGTGAGTGTCAACGTCCTGCCCGAGTGGCAGGGTAAGGGAGTCGGGAAAGCACTCTATGAGCATGTCTTAGAGGCCCTCACGCCCCACGATCCTATCCTCATCCGCTCCAATGCCCGCGAGGACAAAGAGCGCGCCGTGCGCTTTCTCACCGACCGGGGCTTCACCGAGGCGATGCGCGACTGGGAGAGCCGCCTGGCGCTGGCCACTTTTGACCCGACTCCCCTTGCGGAGGCGGCTCAAAAGGCGCTGGATGCCGGAATCACGATCCACAGTGTTGCGGAGCTCTCAAAAACCGTCCCCGACTGGAAGCAGCGCCTGAAAGAGCTGGACTGGACCATCACGCTCGACATGCCCACCACCGATACCCTCACCGACCCGGGCTTTGAGCACTTTGAGAAGACCACCTTGGGCAACCCCAGCTTCCTGCCCGATGCCTGGTTTATCGCGCTTGATGGCGACCACTGGGTAGGCGAGAGTGCACTCTGGAAGAGTGAGGGCGACCCGGAGATTCTCTATGTGGGGGCCACGGGCGTGCGCCGCGAGCATAGGCGCAAGGGAATCGCCACGGCCCTCAAGCTCGCTGCCACGGGCTGGGCAAAAGAGGCGGGCAAGCGGGAGGTTCGTACCTGGAACGCGCAGGAGAACCGCGCCATGCTCTCGATCAACGAGGCGATGGGCTTTGAAAAAATCCCCGCCTGGATCAGCTACGAAAAGAAACTATAAGAAAAATGCAAATTCGTGCGTTTAACCCCGAGGCAGACTACGAAAAGCTTGCCGCGCTTCACAATGCTGTCTGGCCCGACTACCAGATTACCGTCGAGGAGCTAAGAGCACGCGACGACCAACGTGAGGCGAAGATCCGCCATCACCGCTTGCTTGCGGAGAAAGAGGGGCAGCTGGTCGCGCAGGGAAGGATCGGTAACTCGTCGTGGAGCTACGACCCACGCAAGTTCAACCTGGGGCTCGATGTGCTCCCCGAGTTCCGCCAGCAGGGGATCGGGCAGGCGCTTCTTGCCGCCCTAGAGGAGCGCGTCGCCGACACGCAGCCTCTCCAGTTTGGAGCCGATGCGCGGGAAGACCAGCCCCATTCGGTGGAGTTTCTGATCAAGCGCGGCTTTGTGGAGTGCATGCGCTCCTGGGAGTCTCGGCTTAAAGTAGACTCGGTAGACCTTGCCCCCTTCGCCGATACTCGCCAAAAGCCAGGGCAGTACGGAGTTCGTCTCACCGATCTGGCGACACTGATTGCGGAAGAGGGAGAAGCAGCCTTTCCCAAGCTCTACGACATGGAAGCCGAGTGCGCCCTGGATGTTCCGCGCCCAGAAGGTGAAGTTCCCACCATCCCCGAGTACGACGTCTGGCGCGAGCAAATTCGCAAGAGCGTGCGCTTCAACCCCGAGTGCCAGTTTATCGCCGTCGCCCCCGATGGTGCGTACGTCGGAATCTCCATGCTCTTTCCTCCCAAGGCAGGCAACTACCTCGACACAGGATTAACGGGTGTTCGTCGCGCCTACCGACGCCAGGGAATCGCGCTGGCGCTCAAGTGCATGGCGGTGGAGTATGCACGCGCCCAAGGCGTGCCCGAGATCCGCACCGACAACGCCCAGAGCAACCGCGCCATGCTCTCCATCAACGAAGCGCTCGGCTTTGAAAAACAACCCGCTTGGATCATCTACGAAAAACGACTGGTTCCGGGCGATTCACCGATGGGCGCATAAATGGACCCGTCGGTGAATCGCCCATACGAAACGCCGTCATCAGCATCCGCAAGCCGGTTGCCAAGCGTGGGGTGGCACGGAAGAGCAGATCAGCAGGGATGCGCACCACGCGGACGTTGGAGAGAGCAGGAGGGGTCTCGGGCTGGCCGGGGTTGGTGGCGATCACGTAGACCTGCGGCCTTAGCGTGAGAAGTTTCTCCTTGGTGAGCTGCGGAAACTCCCCGCCCTCTCTCACCACATTCTGGCCACCGGCAAGGGAAATCAGCTCATCCACAAACGAGCCTGGGCCCACAGCGTAGAGCGGCGAGGCGCTGATCTGCACAAAGACAGGGATGAGGTTTGAGCGCAGCGGCAGACGTAGCGCACGGCGCACTTGCGCAGCCAGGGCCGTGGCAGGCTTCCCGGCAAGCTGCCCCAGGGCTTCCAAGTGACGGGGCACGTCTTGAACGTTGCGGGAGCACTGCACGAAGATGGGGATTTTGACACGGGCGGCAAAGCTCTCGACATCGGCAAGCTTCACGGTGGTGGAGTCAAAGACGATCAGGTCGGGCTTGAGTGCGAGAAGACGCTCGTAGGAAGGCCGCGTGAAGTCCCCGATACGAGGGAGTTTTTTTGCCTCCTCGGGAAAGTCGCAGGCGCTGGTCACCCCGACAATGAGCTTCTCGGCCCCAATGGCGAAAAGATTCTCGGTCGTGACCGGCGAGAGCGAGACGATGCGGCGAGCGGGACGGGGAAGAGTCAGCCTTCGCCCTAGGTCATCCGTGAGAGTCATCTTGACCCGCGTCGTTCGTGCTCTCTTCTTCGTCGGCCTCGTCCTCTTCGTCCTCTTCTTCAGACTCGCCGGTGAAGAGGCTCATGGGGGCAAGCTGTACCGAAAATGTCGGCAGCATCTCGGTAAAGCGCGATGGGTGCAGGATCGTGGCCAGCACACGAGCCGCTTCCGCCAGCCCCTCCCCCACCTCGGAAAGATACGCAGGCTCGACCAGATAGACCTCGTGGCCGGTCACGGCGGGGAGCGTAAACCAGCCTTCCAGCTCGGTAAGCCCCTCCAGATTCTCGCCCGCAATGATAATAATTTCGGGAGCAAAGGCCACCAGCTCTTCGGCGGAGATATCATGCGCCTCGGAGCTGGCAAGCCCTGTGGCTCCTGCCGCAATCAGAAGCTCTTTTTCCCAGAGGCCCAGCGAGCGTGGCGGATTCACCGAGGCCAGGATCACGGTTCGGGGCCGCGCTTGCATAATAGCGGTTCGCTTGCTCACGGGCTCCCAAGCGGCAAGTAGCTCACGCTGCGCCGCCTCAGCAATCTGTGTTGTCATGACCGATATGGTACCACGCAGCCTCAGCGGGTAAGCCGGAATGCATCTACTGTCTCGCCCCACTGATCCACTTGCTTGATCTCCAGCGCCTTAGAATCCATATCAATAACCGTCAGGGAGTGTCGATCCGCGACAAAGCGGGCCATGTAGTCTAGGTTGCCATCTTCGGGGTGTGTCTGTGCTTTCTGCCCCCACTCACTGTCGTAGAGGTGCTTGCCGCCTGCGCCCGTGGTGACATAGATCACGCCCTCGGGCTTGGTGTTTGTCTTGCCATCGTAGTGCCTGTCCAGCGTGAACGTCCCCGGCACAAGCCGGGCCTTACTGCCCACATTTGATGCGCCTTTTGTCTCTTTGGGAGCAAAGCGGAGCGGCACCGTGCGCTGGTAGTTGTGCTCGTGGCCATGAAAGACAATCGCGACACCGTGGCGCTCAAAGATCGGCGAAAGCACGCGCATGTGCTGCTCAGCGTAGTGATCTGCCCCGACATTAAAGCACGGATGATGAAAAACCACGAACTTCCAGGGAGCATCGCTCGCTTTGAGGTCGCGCTCGACATAGGCTTGGAGTGCGCCATCGTTGGCATCCACATAGATATTGGAGTCTAAGCAGAGAAAATGTCCATCACCGTAGTCAAAACTATAAGTACCCATCCGAGGAAAACGGCTCCCTGCACAGGCTTTGAAGTGCGCAATGGACTCGGCGGGGCCGATCAGGGTCGGTGCAAAAGTCCCCGTCAGGCCGTTCTCGGGCAGATACATGTTGGTGAAGTAGGCCAGGGAGTCCGCGTGAGTCTTGAAGTCGGCGACGGGGAACTTTTTATCGTCCTTGCCGTGGACATCATGGTTGGCGATAACCGTGTAGAACGGCACGGAGCGCAGGAGCGGTGCACCTATTCGTGGCCCCGCCGTCTCGGCGTTGTAGACGGGGAAAAAGTGCCGCGCGTACTCGTCATCGGTGCCATCTTCGTAGACATTATCGCCCGTGTTCATCACAAAGTCAGGAAGGGCTTTGAAAGCCTGGTAGGCGATCATGCGATCTGAGATATCGCCAAAGGAGTTGTCCCCAAAAGCGACAAAGCGCGTCTTCATGCCACGGGGCTTCTGGGTCGTAAACCAACCCTCTGCGATTCGCTTCTCGCCCATTAAGACCTTGTAGCCAAAGCGCTTCCCGGCGGCAAGGGCAGGAACGGACACGGCGTAGTTGAAGCGCATCTCATAGTCCTCGCCCTCACCAGAGAGCCGCTCGGTGCGCGTGGGAGTCAGCACTTCGGTGAGTCCCTCAACTTTCACGGTGAAGCTTGCAGGCTTGTGATCGGTCTGCCAGGCAATCACCAGCGATGTGTCGTTATGCGAGCCGGGTTGCAGATAG